>NZ_JBSFJC010000092.1:0-35450 GCF_053597855.1 Kitasatospora sp. NPDC001225 | reverse complement strand
GGCTGCGGGACCACCCCGCAGCCGGCGCCGGGCGGTGGCACGCGGAGCGCGCGTGCCGAGGGCGGGTGCTCAGGCGGAGACGCCGCAGTACTGCTGCTGCTTGCCGATCGCGCGGTAGACGCAGTCGGCCGTCTCCACCAGACGCAGGACCGCTTCGCGGTTGCGGGCGGTCTCGCGGCCGATGACCTCGTCGGGCGGGTAGAAGCCGCTGCCGCCGTTCGGGCCGGGGTACATCTCGAAGGTGTAGGCGAAGACCCGCTGCGCGCCCCACAGCCAGTCGTCGATCGCGCCGTCGGTGATGTAGAGCTCGCTGGACTGCTCGGGCGTGTAGCCGTTGGTGCCGGCCATGTCCCGGCCGATGGCGGCGAAGGTGTTGTACTCGTCGGCGGTCATGCCGGGGACGGTCTCGGCGGTGGTCCAGCCGAACGGCCAGAGCACCAGTTCGCTGTAGGTGTGGAAGTCGATGGCGGCGGTGATCTGCTGCTTGCCGCCGACGACCCGGCTGCGGACGAAGTCGGCGACCACCTTGGTCTCCTTGGCGGACTCCGGGGCGCTGCCCCGGTAGGTCTCGTTGGAGGTGGAGCCGGAGGAGCCGCCGCAGCAGCCCCACTTGTAGTTCCAGTTGCGGTTGAGGTCGGTGCCGACGCTGTTGCTGCCGGAGTTCGGCTGGCGGTCCTTGCGCCAGCTGCGGTAGCGGCCGGTGGCGATGTCGTACTCGCCGCCGTCCGGGTTGAGGTCGGGGATCACCCAGATCTCGCGGCTGTTGACGGCGTTGGCGATGCGGCTGTCGGTGGCGTACTTGTCGCCGAACTCGTGCAGCAGGTAGAGCGCCATCTCGACGGTGAGGTGCTCGCGGGCGTGCTGGTGGGCCGTGAACAGCACCTCGGGCTCGTCCTCGTCGGTGCCGACGTTGTCGCTGATCTTCACCGCGACGATCGGACGGCCCTCGTAGGAGGTGCCGATGACGCGCTTGCTCATGATGTCCGGGTGCGCGGCGACGACCGCGTCGATGTCGGCGGTGGCCTCGGCGTAGTTGTGGTAGCCGGAGTCGGCCGGCGGGAAGTCGTACTCCGGCCCGGCCAGGCCCGCGCCGCCTCCGTCGCCTTCGTCGCCGTAGCGGGGACCGGGCAGCGCGACGGGCGACCAGCCGAGTGTACGCAGCCGGGCGGCCTCGGCGGGGGTGGCGGTGACCACCACCGCGTCGGGCAGGACGGCGTCGACGGAGGCACCGGTGGCGGCGACGGCGGTGCGCTCGGCGACGGTGCGGGGGCCGTCGAGCCGGTACTGCCACGCGCCGTCGTTGTCGGCGGCACCGATGGTGAACGGGGCGGGGGTGCCGGTGTCGGCGGCACTGGCGGTGAGCGGGGTGGCGAGGGCGAGGGCCAGCAGGACGGCGGTG
Source organism: Kitasatospora sp. NPDC001225 (assembly GCF_053597855.1). Classification (NCBI taxonomy): domain Bacteria; kingdom Bacillati; phylum Actinomycetota; class Actinomycetes; order Kitasatosporales; family Streptomycetaceae; genus Kitasatospora; species Kitasatospora sp. NPDC001225. The sequence continues at coordinate 34,051 of NZ_JBSFJC010000092.1, read as the reverse complement.
GCCGCGGCGGGCTTCCCTCGGCGGGGCAGTCGCATGACTGTCCTCCTGTGGGGGTCCGTGTGGGGCGGAACGGTGGAGGAGGTTCGGCGCGCGCCAGCTTGATGGTCCGCCAGTGTCATGGGTTCGTCAAGACATCGGAAAGCCCGCGATCCGGCGACGGCCGGCACGGGCGAACCAGAAGGCCCGACGGGCCCCACAGGTCGCCAACCCGCACCGGCGCCGCCGACCGCTCGCGTCCAGGAGGAGGGCGTCAAACACTTACCGATGGACCTGACGCCGTCCCTCCTGCCCCACTGGTGAACAACCGGAGAGCGAGGACTGGCCTGGGACCCGGATCGCCCAGCGGGAGGCTTCGGGCGGCGGCGGCCCGGGGATCGTGGTGAGAATCCGGTCGGGGGCGCCTGCCAGGCTGGGCCCCCGCACATCCGACACCTCGCCAGGAGGACCGATCATGCGAAGAATCCTGCTCACTGCCGCGGCCACGGCGCTGGCCGCCGTCACGGGCCTGGCGGCCGCTCCGGCCGGCGCCGCGACCGTCCCGCCCGCCTCCGCCGCTTCCTCTGCCGCTTCCTCCGACGCGCCCGGGGCCGTCGCCGGTCAGGGCGGGTGGGAGGCGTGGCCCACTCCGGCCTCCGACCTCCCGGCCGGCTCCCGCTGCGACTTCCCCGTGCACCTGGAGCCCGTCGTCGACGAGGGGCAGCGGCGGGTGCTGGAGTACGCCCTCGACGGCACCACCGTGCGGCGCGCCGCCTTCCGGGGCGCCCTCGTCCTGCGGATCACGAACACGACGACCGGCGCCTCGTACGTCGCGGACGCCGATGGCCGGGCCGTCGTCGACTACCGCGCCGACAGGTCCCAGACCTGGCACGCCCACGGCCCGGTCCTGCTCGGCGTCGGCCCGAACGGCGGCAACCTGCCCCGCGACCTCTACCTCGTCGACGGCGTCTACACCATCGACATCAGCTCCACCGGCTACAAGACGCCGACCCTCAGGCACGGCTCCGCCGAACCGCTCTGCGCGAAGCTCGCCTGACAGCCGCTGGAGCATCCCCGCCACTCCTGCGGCTGCCCCGTCCGGCGCAGCGTGACGCGCGCCGCGGGCGGGGTGCTGCGATCTTCGGAGGGCACCCGGTCGCCGCCCGACGGCCGGGTCCCGTCGTCCCGAGACCGTGGAGGCCCGGATGTGGCAGGCTCCTCCCGCCCCCGTCAGCCGTGAGTGGCTCCCGGTGCTGGACATGCCGGCGCCCGCCCCGCAGAACCGCTGGACGGTGCTGCTGCGCGCGCTGCTGCTGATCCCCCAGTTCGTGGTGGTGTGGGTGCTGTCGGTGGTGGCGTTCTTCGTCACCGTCGTCGGCTGGTTCGGCGCGCTGGTGCTCGGCCGGCTGCCCGGCTTCGTGGCGGACTACCTCACCGTGTTCGTCCCGTACGACACCCGCGTCACCGCGTACCTGATGCTCACCGTGGACCGCTATCCGCCGTTCCGGTTCGAGGTGCCCGAGTACCCGGTGCAGGTCGAGCTGCGGCCGGGCGAGCTGAACCGGCTGGCCGTGCTGTTCCGCATCATCCTGGTCATCCCGGCCTCGATCGTGCAGGGCCTGGTGTACGCGGGGTGGTGGACGGTGTCGTTCGTCCTCTGGCTGGTGGTGCTGATCCTCGGCCGGATGCCGCGGCCGCTGTACGAGGCGACGGCCGCGATCCTGCGCTACCGGGTGCGCTACACCGCCTATCTGACGATGATCTCGTCCGCCTACCCCAAGCGCCTGTTCGGCGACGAGCCGGGCAGCGAGCCTGCGGGCCCGGTCTCGGCCACCCGCCCGCTGGTCCTGAGCGGTGCCGCGCGCGGCCTGCTCGTCCTCTTCCTGCTCCTCGGGCTGGCCTCCTCGCTGACGGGCTCGATCACCGCCTCGGTGACCTCGGACGACGACGACAGCGACGACAACGACAGCACCGCGCCGACCCAGCGCGTCACCGCGCCCCTCGTGCCGGGCCCCGCCGACCGTACTCCTCGGGGGCCGCTCGGCGAGGCGTAGCGAGTAGCAGGTAGCAGGTAGCGGGTGACGGGTAGCGGGTAGCGGGTACGCCCGATCCGGGGGCGCGTACGCACCGGCGCACCGCTGCCGCGTACGCGCCGTCTGATCGAGAAAGCAAGGTTACCGGCGGTATGTGCGCGGCTACGTTTGGCATATGACGCACTCTCGAGTCCGCCGACTCCTCGTCCGTACCGCCGGAGCCCTCGTGCTCCTGGTCGCTCCCCTCGGGGCGCAGGCCGCCGCCGCGCCCAGCCAGGCCGGGGACCAGAGAGCCATCATCACCTCCCTGAGCGACGGCGACCGCGACGTGCTGCAGCAGGCGGTGGACGCCCAGCTCGCCGCGGGCAAGGGCGGTCGGCAGACCGCCGCCAACGAGATCACCTTCCCGGACGGAGCGGTGCTGGTGCTCCCGTTGCCCGGGCAGGCGCAGGCGCCGCCGTGGAGCGGCGACCACCGCCGCCGCACCGTCCGGAGCCCGGACTGGAAGCACTGCCCCACCCCGGTCAGCGAGCCGTCCTACTACTGCTTCTACTCCGACCGGAACTGGGGCGGCCGCCGGCTCCAGTTCAACCTCTTCCACGAGGACGCCGCCGTGTACTTCACCGACTACGGCTTCCGCGACCAGGCGAGCAGCTGGGTGAACACGGCACGCGGTCTGGAGGTGATCGTGGACAACGACCCGGGCGACGGCCAGTGGCAGATGCTCTGGAAGGAGCCGGCGGAGTCACTGTCCGCGTCGGTCGCGTACGACAACATGGCCGACCGGTTCTGGGCGGTCCGGCAGTAACGGCCGCCCCCGCCTCCGGACACCGGCCGCCCGCTACCGGCTACCGGCTACCGGCCGAGGCAGCCGAGGCCGGGGGCGAGACCGCGCCGGTGGCGACCGGCTCCGGCGTGACCGTGATGTAGGTCGGCGCCGGAGCGGTCTGCCGGGAGTCCGCCGCGAACCAGCCGGCACCGAACGCGACGATGCCGAGCAGGAGGCCCGCGAGGACCAGCGTGACGATGTGCTGTTTCATGGCCCAAGGGTAGGGGCGGAGCGTCCAACTTCCTTGCAAACACGGCCCGCTGGGCACGGTAGGCGTCAATCGGCGTTGACGCTGCGGCGGCCGCCGCCCCGCTCGGCGGGACCCGTCCGCGGACCGTCGCCGCCGACTGGGAGAATCTCCGCATGACCTCCCCGCTCCACCCCGTCCGCGTCCTCCGGGTCTTCGGCGACCGCCCGTTCGCCGAGGTCGGCCGCCCCGTCCTCGCCGTGCCCGACGAGGCGCGCGGCCTGCTCGCCGTCGCGGGCGAGCGCGCGTTCGCCCGGACCGCGACGGTGGGGGTGTACGGAACGGGGGACCTCGACTGCCGGGCCGTGCTCCGGACGCGTTTCCCGGTGCACGCGCTGGCCTTCCACCCCACCGCGCCCCTTCTCGCCGTCGGCACCGGCGCGTACGACGGCGGCTACTTCTTCGAGGGCGAGCTGCTCCTGCTCGACTGGGAGACGGGCACGACCACCTCGCTCATCGAGCACGACTTCGGCCGCAGGGTCCTCGGACTGACCTGGCTCGACGACCAGGCCCTGCGCGTGCTGATGTCACCGCCGGACGACTGGAAGGACCGGAAGGCGCACGTCGAGGGCCACGTCGCCGTCGTACGGCGGCCCGACTGGCGCACCGCCGCGCCCCGTTCGCTCACGTTCGACGACCTGGCCGGCCCGCGGGTCCCGGCCCCGCGGGCCGACGGACGCGAGGAGGCCCACCGGGCGCTCTCCGCCCTGAGCCCGGACTGGGAGCCCCGGCGGCACGTCCTCGCCGTCGAGGAACGACCGGACGGCGCGGTCCTGGCCACCCTCGCCCGCGAGGAGGACGACGAGGAGGGCGACCAGGACGACGCCCCGGAGCAGCCCGGGGGCACCACGCTCCCCGACGGCCTGCTGCTCCGGCACCGCACCGTCCCGTACCTCGACGTGCACGACCGCCTGCGGATCCGGCGCGGGAGCCGGGACTACGTCAACCAGGCCCCGCCGCCGGGCCGTCGGGAGACGGAGCCGTACGTGCTCTCGGTGCGCTCCCCCGACGGGGCGGACCTCCAACCCCTGTTCCCGTTCTCCTGGGAGCCCGGGGAGACGCACTTCCCCGGCCCGGGCGTGGAGACCGCCGACGGCGACCTGGTGTACGCCGGCACCGTCTACAGCGGCCACGGGCTGCAGCCCGGCGGCTCCTTCGTCGTCCGCCGCTCGGGCACCGACGGCACGCCGCGCTGGGTGTTCCGGACCGACCACGTCGCCCTCGACCTCGACACCGACCCGGACACCGCCCACGTCGCCTACCGCGACGGCGAGCTCCTGGCCCTCGACCTCCGCACCGGCGCCCTCCGCCGGCGCCACCGGCTGACCGTCGCCGGTGTCCCCGTCGTCCCGACCGCGCTCACCGCCACCGGGGCCGGCCGCCTGCTCGTCGGCACGGCCGACGGCCGGGTCCTGGAGTGCACGACCGGTTGGCCCTCCGGGCCCGGGGCGGCGGACCGGGAGGGCACCGTCTGAGCTTTCCTCCGGCATCGGCGAACTCCCCTTGTATAAAGGGACGGAGGGGACCGAGGAGGTCGCAGCATGCACTCGAGCGAACAGCCGCAGAAGGCCGGGCCGCCTCATCGCGACGCGGGCCCGGCCCGGCGCCCCGGCACCGGAGCACGCTCCGAAGGGGACACGCCCGCGCGGGGCGCCGCGGCCCTGCAGCGCACCGTCGGCAACGCGGCGACGGCGCGCATGATCGCGGAGCAGCGGGACGGCACCGGCCGGGACGACCGCCGGGCGGCCGTGGGACTCCAGCGCGCACCGGGCGACCAGGCCGCCCCGCGCCGGCCCCGGGTGCAGCTGGACCAGAACAACGTGCTGAGGATCTGCGAGGCCGCCACGCCCGACGGGCAGGCCGCCTCCGGCGGACGGGCGGCCGACCTGCGGACCATCGTGTGGGAGGACCACTGGGCCGCCATCTCCGAGGTGTGCCGGAAGCACAAGTACACCATCGCCGTGCGGGAGACCGGGGAGCACTCGATCCGGCGCATCGCGGAGGGCGCCAAGCCCAAGCCGCACACCATCCTGGAGAAGTCCATCAAGCCCTCCTCCGTCCGCAAGAAGTACGGCGCCGGGCCCGGGCAGGCCGAGGGCGACCCGGCGACGGTGCTGCGCTGGCTGCAGGCCCAGGACCTGAGCGGCTTCGTCGGCCACTGGAACGACCAGGGCCTGGCCGGCATCCGGATCGACCGCCCGCCCCGGTCCGTCCTGGACCTGGGCATCGTGCAGACCGGCCCCGGGGGCGAGCAGTACGTGCCGATCGACCTGCGGACACAGGACGGCGGCCCGGCGCTGACCCGGCTGAAGGCCGATCCGCACTGGAAGCGCTACCTCTACACCGGGGACTACGACCTGCACGAGGTGTACTCCGCGCAGGGCGGCACGGGCGGCGGCCAGATCCCGGAGGCCACCCCCGAGAAGGCCAAGCTGCTGGACCGGCTCAACGCCGGGATCGCCGGGACGGCCCAGGAGGGCGAGGTGGTGCGCAGCGGCAAGGTGGCCATGGAGCACGGCCGGCTGCACATGGCGGGCGGCTCGGAGTACGCCATGTTCCAGCACGGCGACCAGGCCACCTACCGGATGAACCAGTACCTGGAGGCGCTGGAGGGCGAGGTGGCCCGGCACGCGGCGCAGCTGGTGCGGGCGGTGGCCACGGAGGCCGACGAGCCGCTGGCCTGGTGCCGCATGGGGCAGTGGTACGTGACCAGGAACCGCGAGGAGCACGCCGTCCTGCGCGCCCGCTGGAAGCTGGCCGTGCCGCACACCTGGGGCGCCGACGAGGTGGACCGCACCGCCCGCGGCGGCTACCGCACGGCCGGCTACATCGACTGACCGCGGAGCGGGCCGCACCGGCCTTGCCGCCGTACCGGCCGTACCGGGGCCGCGTCCCGTGCGGCGGCCCCGGCGGCCGGGCGGCCTGTCCTGACGGTCGGTCGTGCGGCTGTCAGGCGGGGTGTCAGCTGTCGGAACCGCCTCCCGTCCCGTGGCCGTCGGCGAGTTCGGCGGCGTAGCGGTCGGCGGCCTCCGCGAGCTGGTGGGTCATCCGGTCCACCTGGCTGCCGAGGTGGCCGGAGACGATGCGGTGGGCGCCGTCGAGGTCCCCGCCGAGCAGCTCGCCGGTGATCACCAGGGTGTTGTCCGGGAGCATGCGGCGTCCGGACATCCGCCGCTGGACCTCGTCCATGCCGACGTCCGCCAGCGTCTGCCGCAGCTCCTCGGTCAGCGGGGCGAGCCAGCGGGCGCGCAGCGCGTACTCGCCGTGGTCGGCGAAGGTCGGGTGGAGCCGGGCGAGGAGCTGCGCGGGGTAATCCTCGCCGTGGTCGGCGAACTGCGGGTAGTCCTTGGCGAATTCGTCCCAGTCGACGTCGAGTCCGGTGATCTGCTCCGGGAAGACCGGCCAGTACAGGCAGTTCGGGTCGGACTGGGTGAAGACCTCCCGGAGCAGCTCGTACGGGACCTCGGCGGTGCGCGAGAGCAGGACCGCGTCGTACAGGTCCTTGCCCTGCGGGTGGATGTCCGAGACGAGCCAGAGGATCTTCCAGGCGAGGGAGAGCTCGGGCGTGGCGCCGAGCAGCGGGCCGGTGACGCCGGGGAGCAGGTAGGGCTGCGGCGGGACGGGCAGGTGCTCGGTGAAGACGAAGTCGAGCTGGACCGACCCGCCCGGAACGCCCGGGGCCGTCCACGGCAGGACGAGCCGGCGCCCGGGCACCCGGTCGTAGGTCCAGATCTCGTCGCTGACCGCCTGGTCGGCGTGCACCCGCACGGTGCCCGAGAGCCGTTCGGCGCCGGCGGCGAGCTCCCGGAACATCCGGCCAGTGCGCTCGTCGGCCAGCTCCCAGTCCGTCGGGCGGACCACGAAGTCGAGGTCGCCCGGCTCCCGCGCCTGCTCGCCGTACCAGGCGCGCAGCAGGACGCTGCCACGCAGCACCAGGTGGTCGGCCCACGGCGAGTCGGCGACGGCGGAGAGCACGGTGGCCAGCGCCTCGCGCCGCGCGGCGAGCCAGCGTTCGGCGAGCCGCGGGTCGGCGAAGGCCGGCTCGCTGGGCCGGAGGGCCCGGGCGTACCCGGCGAGGGCGGGGTCGAAGACCGGCTGCTGGCTGACCGCCTCGTCGTCGACCGGCCGGATGGTCCTGGGCAGGTCCCGGTCCTCACGGACGTCCTCCGACGGCGGCCGCTTGGGCAGCACCACGCCCTGCCACGGTCCCCAGTTCAGGTTCTCCCACGCCACCGGCGACGGGGACTTGCCCTCGGTCATCCCTGCTCTCCTTCTCCGTCTCCGTACGGCCGGGCGCCGTGCCCGTGCTCGCTGATCCATCCCGCGTCCAGGTCCTCGTGGCTGTCCACGACGACGAACTCGCGCTCCACGGACACCACCTCGCGGCCGTCGGCGGCGAGGTCCCGCAGCAGCGCCTCCAGCCGGCGGCCCGCGGTGTCCAGGCCCACCGAGCGGCACCGCTGGGTCACGAACCACTCGCACCGGCCGTCCGCGCGCACCCGGCGCGGATTTCGCGACAGGTGCGCACCGTGCCGGACGGCCAGCTCGGTGAGGGTGGCGAGGCGCGCGTCGTCCGCCTCGGGCACCGGGCCCGGGAGCAGCAGCTTGACGTGGTGTTCGAAGTACCGGCCGGCTCCGTGCGGCGCCGCGTCCTCGTCCGAGGCCGGGACGCCGTGTGCCCACGGCGCTGCCTCGATCTTCGCCCGCAGGACGGTGAACCCGGCTCGGGCCAGCCCCTCGGCCGTCCGGGACGTCACCGCGGCGACCTCCGCCAGCGTGCCGTCGGCGCGCAGGGTGAGCATCGGCTGCGAGGGCGCCGCACCGCGGGCCAGCAGGATGTGGGTGAACTTCACGTCGTGGCCCCGCGCCCACGCGGCCAGCGCCTCGGCGGCTCCGGGCTCCACGGTCAGGTGGACCTCGAAGTCGCCCCGGACGTCGGGAGGCGCGGGCCGGTCGTCACGGCGCTGGTCGGAACGGGTCAGGAGCATGGGGAGCATCCTGCCAAGCCGCTCTGACAACGCCGCGGGCGCCCCGGTGCCGCCGCGGCCCTCCTCCGCCGGGACGGCCGGGCGGGGCCCGCCGGCCCCGTCGACTCCGGTCGGCACCGGTCGACTCCGCTCGGATGAGGACGACTCAGGAGGGCAGGACGGCCACGGCCTCCACCTCCACCAGCTGGTCGCGGTACCCGAGCACGGCGACGCCGAGCAGGGTGCTCGGGGCGTCGTGCTCCCCCATGTAGGCGCGGTAGACGTTCCACACCTTCACCAGGTCCGCCTGGTCGGCGGAGGCCACGTAGACCGTCGTCCGGGCGATGTCGGTGAGGGAGGCGCCGGACTCCTCCAGCACGGTTATCAGGTTCCGCATCACCTGGTGGGCCTGGGCCTCGAAGTCGCCGACGGCGACCGTCCGCCCCTCCTCGTCGAGCGGGCAGGCCCCGGCCAGCCAGAGCGAGCGGACCGGGGCGTCGACCTCCGCCGCGTAGGCGTAGTCCACCGCCCTGGTCAGCCGCGTGGTGCGGATCAGTTTGACGGCGCTGCTCATGTGGTCCTCCGACGGTCCCGACCGAACGTTCGCGCCCATCGTTGGCCTCTCCTGAGCGACCGTCAAACCATTTAACCGGTGAACTCCCTTCCGTTCCGGGCCTCCTGCGTCCACGATTCACCGTTGCGGGGGATGGCGGACCGGCCCGCCGGAGCGCCATCCTGGTGCCTGCGCCCGGGGACCACGCCCCCGGGCGCTCATCCACCTCCAGCCCCGGGAGGCACCGCCATGGAGCCCCAACCGTCCGGCCGCGACCAGGCCTCCGGAGTCCGTCGGCGCCGCATGCTCGGACTCGCGCTCGGGGCGGGCCTCGTCCCGGCGCTCGGCCCGGCGGCCCAGGCGGCGTCCGACGCCCCGCCGGAGACGGCCGGGTCGCTGCCGGCCGCAGCGCTGGGCCGCCGGGTCGCCGCCGTGGCCGCGAGCCAGCTCGGCGTGCCGTACGCCTGGGGCGGCGGCGACCGGCTGGGCGCGAGCCTCGGCTTCTGCGACGAGGACAACGGCTGGTTGAACGGCGTGTGCATGGGCGAGAAGACGGTCGGCTTCGACTGCAGCGGCCTGTCGCTCTACTGCTGGTACCGGGCCAGCCACGGCACCGTGGAGCTCGGGCACTACACCGTCGCCCAGTTCAACCTCAGCGCCCCGGTGGAGCGCGACGCGCTCGCCCCGGGCGACCTGCTCTTCTTCTCCCGCCCCGACGCCCCCCTGCACCACGTCGGGATCCACGTCGGCGAGGGCGCGATGATCCACGCCGAGCGGACCGGCACCCTCGTCGCCCGGGTCGAGAACGTGCTCGACGTCCCGCGCTGGGCGGGCGAGTTCGCCGGTGCCCGCCGCCCGGGGCAGCCCACCTCCTGAGCCGGTCAAGCCGACCGGCTGTTCACGGGCCGCCGCGCCGTTCCCCCATCCCGTGGTGCACCCGCAGCAGCAGCTCCTGCAGCGTCCGCCGCTCCCCCGCGTCCAGCGGCGCGAGCACCTCGTCCTGCACCGCCCGCGCCTGGGCGTCGAGTTCGGCGAGCAGCGCCCGTCCGGCGTCGGTGACGGAGACCGAGACCCGCCGCCGGTCGGTCTGGTCCCTGGCACGCTCGACGTACCCGGCGGCGGCGAGCTGGTCGGCGACCTTGGCCAGGTCGCTCGGGTCGATGGCCAGCCGCCGCACCAGGTCCCGCTGGGCCTGCGGGCCGAAGTCGGCGAGCGCGGCCAGCACCGCCATGTCCCAGAGCCGCAGGCCGCGTTCGGCCAACCGCTCGGCGAACCGGCCGCGCGCCACCTTGCCGACCCGGGAGAGCAGGTAGGTGGTGAGGTCCAGCAGGGTCGGGGGGAGCCCGGCGGCGGACTGGGGGTTCTCGGTGGCGTGCTGGGGATTCTCGGAGGCCATGGCGACAGTCTAGGGTCCGTCCCTATAGTGGGTGCCGACCCACTGATTCGGAACCGCCGCCCCCTTGCCAGGAGTTCGCCCGTGGACGCCCTGTACCCCCGCCTGCTCGTCACCCGCTTCGCCGAGTGCTTCGGCTTCTACCGTGCCGTCCTCCCGCCGCTCACCGGCGCCACCCTGGTCAAGGGCTCGCCCGAGGGCCCGTACGCCAACTGGGACCTCGCCGACCAGGCCCTGCTCGCCCTCTTCGACCGCTCCGCGCTGGCCGCCGCCCTCGGCACCGCCGAGCCGCCCGGGCACACCGGCACACCCACCGCGCCCGCCGCCCTCGCACAGGACACCGCGATGCTGGTCCTGCGGGTGGCCGACGTGGACGCCGCCCTCGACCTCTGCCTGCGCCACGGCGGCACCCCGGTCGCACCCGCGACCGACCGCCCGGAGTGGGGCCCCACCCTGCGCAGCGCCCATCTGCGCGACCCGGACGGCCGCCTGGTCGAGCTCCAGTCCTACTGACCGACCCGCGCCGCGCGGGGCCTCGGACTCCAGCGGCGCGGGTCGTTCGACGGAACGTCCCGGCCTGGCCTACTCCATCGGCAGCGAGGGCTGGCCTGTCGGCCCGGACGCCGCGAAGTCACGTTCGGCCTGGGCGAGTTGCTCGGCCCGGTAGTCCGAGGAGCAGGCCCGCCCGAGGGCCTGCGAAGCGGCATCGGCGCCCGGGACGTGCCCGAGTACGGCGGCACAGTACTGGACGGCGGGGCTGGGCAGCGGCCGCAGCTCGGCCGAGCCGGCCGGGGTGGCGGCCACCGCCCCGGCAAGGGCGAGCGAGCCGGCCAGGACGGGAGCGGCGAGGCCGCGGGGAATGCGCATCGGGGTACCTCCGGACGGGTGGGGACAGCGGCGGTGGACTCGGCCGCCCGGCCCATTCGACGGGCGTCCGCCACCCGCGGCCCGGCCGACACACCGTGCACCGCACTAGTCGTACGTACGCCACCGGCGCGGCGGCCGACGGAGCCGACGGCCGCCACCCCCTCGATCACAGCCGCCACCTCCCCGTTCCCGGCCGCCGCCCCGGCGATCAGCTCTCCGGCCGCCCGGAGGCGCCCTCCGGCCACAGCTCCGCGTCGCACGCCGCCACCAGCGCGCCGATCCGCGCCCGCGCCTCCTCGGCCGGCAGCGGCTCCAGCCGGCGGCCGTCCCGCAGCCGCAGCGCGACCCGGTCGTCCACGGCCTCCTTCGCCCCGATCACCGCCTGGTACGGCACCAGCCGGGCCGCGCGGATCCGGGCGCCGAGGCTGCCGTGCTCGGGGCCGGCGACCTCGGCGCGCAGCCCGAGGTCCAGGCAGCGCTGCCGGAACCGCTCGGCCTGCGGCAGTTCGGCCTCGGAGACGGGCAGCAGCACCACCTGGACGGGTGCCAGCCAGGCCGGGAACGCGCCCCCGTACAGCTCGATCAGGTGGGCGACCACGCGCTCGACGCTGCCGATCACGCTGCGGTGCACCATCACCGGGCGGTGCTTGGCGCCGTCCGCGCCGATGTAGTGCAGGTTGAACCGCTCGGGCTGGTGGAAGTCGATCTGCACGGTGGAGAGGGTGAACTCGCGCCCGGCGCCGTCGGCGATCTGCACGTCGATCTTGGGACCGTAGAACGCCGCCTCGCCCTCCGCCGCCTCGAACGGCACCCCGGAGCGCTCCAGCACCTCGGTGAGCAGGGCGACGGCACGCTCCCAGAGCGCCGGGTCGGCGACGTACTTGCCGCCCGCGCCGGGCAGCGAGAGCCGGTAGCGGACCGGGACGACGCCCAGTGCCCGGTGCGCCTCGCGGATCAGCTCCAGTGCGGCGACGGCCTCGTCGGCCGCCTGCTCCGGGGTGCAGAAGATGTGGGCGTCGTTCAGCTGGATCGCCCGGACCCTGGTCAGCCCGCCCAGCACCCCGGACAGCTCGGACCGGTACATGCCGCCCAACTCGGCCATGCGCAGCGGCAGTTCCCGGTAGCTGTGGGAGCGTGAGCGGTAGATCAGCGCGTGGTGCGGACAGAGGCTGGGGCGCAGCACCATCTCCTCGGAGCCCAGCTCCATGGGCGGGAACATGTCCTCGCGGTAGTGCGCCCAGTGGCCGGACATCTCGTACAGCTCGCGCTTGCCGAGCACCGGGGAGTAGACATGGCGGTAGCCGGCCCGGCGCTCGCGGCCGCGGATGAACTCCTCCAGGGAGTGCCGGATCGCGGCGCCGTCGGGGAGCCAGTACGGCAGGCCGGAGCCCATCAGCGGGTCGGTGTCGAAGAGGTCGAGTTCACGGCCGAGCTTGCGGTGGTCGTGGGCCGCGTTGTCGTGCGAGGGCTGGTTACGCATGGTGGTCTCCACTCGGTCTGCGGGCGAGTGGGACCGGAAACGGCGAAGCCCCGGGGCACTCGCCCCGGGGCTTCGGACTAGGTCAGCAGTCAGCGCGCCGGGACTCTCTCCGGCGTCGTCGTGGCGAGTGCAGCGCGCTTCATACGTTCCACGGTAACAGCTCCGGTCCGTCGGTGGTGATCTTTTCCAGAGCGGGATCGGGGCCCGAATCCCGGCCCGGCGGCTCAGAAGAGCGTGACGCACCCGCGTGCGGCCAGCGCCGCCAGCAGCCGGGCCGACGGCCGCACCTCGTTCCATCGGAGGTCCAGCTTCTCCAGCGCGGGCAGCGCCCCCGGGTCGGCCAGCCAGTCGGGCAGTTCGGTGATCCGGTTGCCGCGCAGGTCGAGGCGGCGCAGTCGCGGAAGCCCGGCGAGTACGGCGGGCAGTTCAGTGAGGGCGTTCTCCCGGAGTTCCAGCTCGCGCAGCTCCGCGAGGCCGCCGACCGACTCCGGCAGTCCGGTCAACTCGTTGCCGCGCAGCCAGAGTTCACGCAGCGCACCGAGTCCGCCGATCGACTCCGGCAGGGCGGCGAGCCGGTTGTGCTGGGCGCGCAGCTCGATCAGAGAGGCCAGTCCGCCGATGGTGGCCGGGAGTTCGCTGATCCGGTTCTCACCGACGTTGAGGTAGCGCAGCGCGGTGAGCCGGCCGAGCCCCTCGGGCAGGGCGGTCAGCGCGTTGTCGTGGAGGTAGAGGAAGTCCCGGAGCCTGGTGAGGCCACAGAGCTCGGCGGGCAGCGCGGCGAGCCGGTTGTGCCCGAGGTCGAGGGTCCGCAGCCCGGTCAACCGACCGATGCCGGGAGGGAGTTCCCGGATGCCGGTCTCGGCGAGGATGAGCACGGTCAGCTCGGTCCGGTCCCACACCTCGGCCGGCACCTCGTCGAGCGGTCGGCGCCAGAGGTTGAGCGTCACGTCCGCCGCTCCTCCCCCCGCTGTCATGCCTGCCCGCCCTGGGCCGGGCCGATGCGGAACTCCGCCAGCTCCCGGCCGTACCAGCGGTCGGTCAGTCCGGTACTGGTCATCCCGAGGCGCCGGCAGACCGCCGCCGACCGGGTGTTGTCCGGGGCGAGGATGGCGCGGATCTCGGTCAGGCCGTCGGCGAAGCCCTTGGCCAGGACGGCCCGGGCGGCCTCGGTGGCAATGCCCCGGCCCCAGCTGTCCGGGTGGAGGTGCCAGCCGATCTCGACCTCGCCGTCCCCGTCCGGCACGGGAAGCAGCAGGACCGCCCCCGCGACCACGCCGGTGTCCCGCCGTTCGACCGCCCAGACCCCGTACCGGGGGCCGGTGGAGCGCTCACGGCAGTGCTCGATGTACCGGCGGGCCTCATCGGGGTCGGCCAGGGCGCGCGGCGTCCGGCCGAGCCACTGAGCGACCTCCCAGCGGGAGTAGATGTCGAAGGCACGCTCCTGGTCCGCCACCGTCCACTGACGCACCACCAGTCGTTCGGTGGTCAGCACCGTCTCCGAGCCGTCTTCCGTCCCCGCCATGGCGCGCACCCCTCTCCGATGATGTGTGTGGATCACCGTACGCAGTCGGGCCGCCGGCCGGAACTCCGAAGCCCGCCCGGCCTCCTGTTGCCGAGACAGGCCGTAGCGCAGGTCAGGGCGCGGTCGCAGCTCAGGCCGTGGACCCGCAGCTCAGGTCGCGGGCGGGAGTTGGGAGGCGGCCGCCAGCCCGGCCACCGTCCGGAGCCTGGCGAAGTACTCGCGGCAGTACTGCTCGTCGATCAGGGGCACGATCTTGTCGAGGTCCGCGATGCGGTGCCAGAGGTCGGAGATGCTCCGGTGGTCGAATCCGCCGTTCTGTTCCCGGAGTACGGCGGAGGCGACGGCGTCCTCCAGGAGGATCAGGCACACCCCGGCGATCTCCACCCCGAGGAAGCTTCTGGGGAACGGCGCCCGCTGGTGCTCCTCCCAGAGCCGGTCGAGCCGCTCCCGGGCCGACTCCCCGTCCGCGGCCCTGCCGGTGGCGTCGGCCACCACGGGCGGGCGGAGGAGCGCGGACACCGCGTCGAAAACGGCGCGCACCAGCTGGACGGCCGGCGCCGGGCTCACTTCGTCGCTCGCCACGGTGCCCCGTGCGAGCCGGTCGCGCAGCCGTAGGCAGGGGTCGAGTCCGGTCGCGAGCCCCTCCCCGAGGAGCCCCTGGGCGTCGGCCCGCCCGACCAGGTCCCGGAGCGGTTCCTCTACGGCCAGCCGTTCGACGAGGACCTGCTCCAGGGCGAACAGCGCGTGGGTGACGGCGACGGTGGCGAACTCGTACCGGTAGTAGGAGTGCCGGATGAGCTCCCGGGAGGTCTCCAGCGCGGTCATGACGCCCATCGGAGCTCCGGCGGGCACCTCCAGGTCGGCGACCAGGTCCCGCATCCCCGGATAGTCCGGGGCGACGGACCAGGCGCGGGGGTCCTGGGCAGGGGACAACGGCGAGGGGATCACCGGTGCATTCTCACCGCCGACGGAGGCCGGAGCCACCGATTTTCCCCCGGGCGCCCGCCTCCGCGCTGAGGGCCTCCCGTCGGCGGAAGCGCCGCCGCTCCGCCCGGTCCGCGCAGTCGGTCCTGTGCACGGACGAACCGGAGCGGCGGGCGGTCAGCCCAGCTTCGGCGCCACGGCGGCCGGGCCCTGCCCCGCCCCCTTCGCCGTCCCGCAGAAGGCCTGCTCCAGGAAGCCGACCTCGGCCCGCATCTGCGCGACGAGCTCCACATCGCCACCACGCGGGGTGACGGACATCGACACCTGCCGGTCGCCCGAGCTCCACAGCTCGGAGCTGTACCCGGACACCGAGCCGTTGTGCCCGTAGATCGGACCGCAGGAGAGCTGCAAGCTGGCCATCCCGAGCCCGTAGCCCAGCCCGCTCGGCACGCCCTCGACCTCGATCGGGGTCGTCGTGTTCATCTCCTTCAGCAGCGCGGGCGGCAGCAACCGGCCGCCCTGGAGGGCCTTGTCGAAGCGGTTCAGGTCGCCGAGGGTGGAGACCGCCTCGCCGGCCGCGTTCGCCCAGGTGACGCTCGCCACCGTCACGTCCCGGTCGCTGTGGTCCGCCGGGCCGGGGCCTTCGGGCACCGTCCAGTAGCCGTGCGCGTGCGGGCCCCGGATGCCGGTGGCCGTGCCCGGGAAGTACGTGTCGGTGAGGCCGAGCGGGCGCAGGATGCGCGCGGTGACCTCCTGGGCGTAGGCGTGCCCGGTCACCTTCTCGATGATCATGCCGAGCAGGGTGTAGTTGACGTTGGAGTAGCCGTACCCGGTGCCCGGCGGGAAGTCGGGCGCGTGCGCCACCGAGGAGGCCACCACCTGGGCCGGGGTGATCTGCCGGGTCAGGCCGCCCTGGTCGAGCCAGTTCCGGACGACCGCCGCGTCCGTCCAGTCGGGGAACACCCCGCCCTTCTCGTTGGTGGAGTCCCAGAGCCCGGAGCGGTGGCTGAGCAGTTGACGGACGGTGATGTGGTCGCCGTTCGGGACCAGCCCGGGCAGGTACCGCTCGACCGGCTCGTCCAGGCCGATCCGCCCCTCCCCGACCAGTTGGAGCACCGTGGTGGAGACGAACACCTTGGTAACGCTGCCGACCCGGAACCGCCCGTCGGCGCGGACCGGCGCGCCGGTGGCCAGGTCGGAGACGCCGGACGCCCCGCGCCAGACCCCGTTCCCGTCCCTGACCTCCGCGATCGCCCCGACCGCGCCCGCACCGGTCACCGCCCGCAGGGCCGCCGCCCTCGGGTCGCCGGAGCCCGGCCGCGCGTCGGCGGCCCCGGCCGCACCGGCCGAGACCACCGGCCCGGCCAGTGTCAGACAGACCGCCCCCACCAGCGCGGAAACAAACGTACGACGTGCCATGCGACCCCACCTTCGCAGTCGGCGAGCAGCTCCTCGCCTTCGTCGCCCAGCCTCGCCGCACCGTTGACAGTCCGTCATCCCCCGCCGGGAGGAGCCGGTCGTACACCGGACAACGGAGGGCGTCCACCGGAAGGCGTACATCCCCGCCGGCGCCGCCACCGGGCGCGGCTACCGGGCCGGGGCCGGACGGACCGGGTGCTTGCTCAGGATCGAAACCCGGTTGAAGGCGTTGATGGCGATCGACACCCAGACCGCCGCCGAGATCTCCTCGTCGCTCAGCACCTCGCGCGCCACGCCGTACGCGGCCTCCTGGAGCGCCGCGTCCGCCGGGTCGGTGGTCGCCTCGGCCAGCCCGAGCGCGGCGCGCTCGCGGTCGCTGAACACCTCGGTGTCCCGCCAGGCCGCGAGCACGCCCAGGCGCTGGGCGGTCTCGCCCTCGCGGATCGCGGCCCTGGTGTGCACGTGCAGGCAGTAGGCGCAGCCGTTGATCTGCGACACCCGGAGGTTGACCAGCTCGATCAGCCGGCGGTCCAGTCCGGCCGCGGCCGCGACCTCGCGCGCCGCCTCGGCGGCGGCCAGGAACGCCTTGTACGCCTGGGGGCTCTGCTTGTCGATGAACACCCGCCGGTCCGTCGGAACCGCCGCCACATCACTCACCTGGACTCCTTAGGCTGATCGGGCTGTCGTGCGCCACTCTGCCATGGCATGATAGTTGAATATAGAACTAATTGCACCTGGGAGGGACCACCCGTGAGCACCGCCGAGACCGACCGCGCCGCCACCCCCGCCGCCGACCCGCGGGTGGAGGTCCTGCCCGCCCGGGACGTGCCGCTCGGCGGCCCGCGCGCGATGACCGTACGCCGCACCCTGCCCCAGCGCTCCCGCAGCACGATCGGCGCCTGGTGCTTCGTCGACCACTACGGTCCCGACGACGTCACCAGCACCGGCGGCATGGACGTCGCCCCGCACCCGCACACCGGACTGCAGACCGTGAGCTGGCTCTTCACCGGCGAGATCGAGCACCGCGACAGCCTCGGCGTCCACGCGTACGTCCGGCCTGGCGAGGTCAACCTGATGACCTCCGGCCGCGGCATCGCCCACTCCGAGGTCTCCACCCCGGCCACCACCGTCCTGCACGGCGTCCAGCTGTGGGTCGCCCTGCCCGAGGAGCACCGGCACACCGGGCGCGACTTCCACCACCACGTGCCCGCCCCCGTCGCCCTGGACGGCGGCGAGGCCCGGGTCTTCCTCGGCACCCTCGCCGGCGACACCTCCCCCGTCCCCACCTTCACCCCCCTGCTCGGCGCCGAGCTGACCCTGCACCCCGGGGCCACCGTCACCCTCGACGTCGACCCCGCCTTCGAACACGGCCTGCTGGTCGACAGCGGACACGTCCGCCTCCTCGACACCCCGCTGCGCCCCGCCGAACTCGGCTACGCCGCCCCCGGCCGCGACACCCTCACCCTCACCAACACCGGCGACACCGACGCCCGCCTGGTCCTGCTCGGCGGCACGCCCTTCGAGGAGCAGATCGTCATGTGGTGGAACTTCATCGGGCGGTCCCACGAGGACATCGTCCAGGCCCGCGACGAGTGGCAGGCCGCCACCGACCGCTTCGGCGCCGTCCAGGGCTACCCCGGCGACCGCCTCCCCGCCCCCGAACTCCCCGGCCTCCCCCTCAAGCCCCGCGGACGCGTGCGCTGACCTGCGCGTTACGCGATCGGGGGTGCGGCGCCCGGGTCCACCGCACCCCGAGCCGGGCCACAGGGCCATGGAGCCGATGCCGGCGGACATGATCTCGACGACCGCGGGTACTGCCCCGGTGGCATACGGGAACGCGGCCGAACGGCTCCAGGCCTGCAGGTGGGCGAACGCGGAGCGCCACACGGGACTCATGCCCCGATTCTGCGGGAGAGGACGGTGATCGTCGTCAACTGACGGGTTGATAACGGGGGTTGGCGTCATACCACGGGTTGACGCCCGGGATCGCATCCCGGTTTGACGATCCCGGCCTCCCGGATCCCGAGACTGGTGTGCACATCCCCACCAAGGAGGCTGGGCCGGTTGAGCGCACCACGTCTGCTGACGCACCGCACCGTTTCCACCACCGCGTCCGAGCCCGGTGCCTGGTGGGCACACCGGCTGCCGCCCGTCGTCGCCTGGACGCTGTGCGCGCTCTTCGCCGGAGGACTGGGCCTGGCATCGACCCTCGGCCCTCACCGGGTGTGGGGCGCGACCGCGGCCGGGGGGTACCTGGCGGCCGCACTGCTCAGCGGACTCGGGCAGGGGGTGTGGCGGCGCCGGGCGGTCCGGGTGGCCGCGGCCGGGTCGGTTCTGGTCCCGCTGGTCCTGCTGGTCCTGCGCGGCCAGGGGCAACTGGAGCTCGACGTCGTCCAGCGCTCGGGTGAGCGACTGCTGTCCACGGGCGTTCCGTACCTCGACCGGCCCGCCGCCCTCGCGGACTACAACCCCTACCTTCCCGGCATGGCGGTCTTCGGCCTGCCACACGCGCTGCTGGGCGACGTGGTCGCCGGCGACGCGCGCTGGTGGTTCACACTGTCCTTCCTCGCGGTGATCGCCGTCTCGGCCCGCATCACCGCGGGGCGTCGCGGAAGCGTGGGGCTGGCGGCACTCGCCGCTTTCCCCGCCGTCGCCCTCCCACTGGCCGTCGGAGGGGTGGACCTGCCGGTGAGCGCGCTGATGTGCCTGGCGCTGGCGTTGGCCGGGACCGGGCGGCCGGGCGGCACCGGACTGGCGCTGGGCGCGGCGGCCTCCTTGAAGTGGACGGCCTGGCCGCTCGTTCCGGTCGCGCTCGTACTGCTCGCGACGGTCCGGGGACGGAGCGCGGCGCTGCGGGCCCTCGCCGTCACCGTCGCCGTCGCCGGGACGGTGGTGATCCCGTCCGTACTGGCGACCCCGAATGCCCTCCTGGAGCACACGGTGCTGTTCCCCACCGGCGCCGGCGTCACCGCCTCCCCCGCGGACAGCCCGCTGCCCGGTCATCTCCTGGCAGCCCACGTGCCCGGGGGCCGCGCGCTCGCCCTCGCCCTCCTGGCGCTGGCCGCGGCCGCGGTGGGCACCTCGCTCCTGACCCACCCGCCCCGGACCGTCGTCGCCGCCTCCGACCGGCTGGCCCTCGGGCTGGCCCTCGCCATCTGCCTGGCCCCGGCCACCCGCTTCGGCTACCTCGTGGTGCCGTTCGTCCTGGTCGGCTGGGTCCGGCTCCGCCCGGATTCCCTCGATCCAGGAGACCGCATGCGCACCGTCGCCGTCCCCCGGCAACACCCCACCGGCCGTCACGCCCCCCGACGCCGACTGCGCTGGACCCACGCCCTGCTCCGGCGACTGGGCCGCCGGGCCTGAACCGTGCCGCGCACACTCGTGGTCACCAACGACTTCCCGCCCCGACAGGGAGGGATCGAGACCTTCGTCCACGCGATGACGGAACGCTTCGCCCCGGACGGCGTCGTCGTCTACACGTCCTCCACCCCGGGCGCCGCCGCCTTCGACAACGCCCTCCCCGTGGAGGGGCTCGGCATCGTGTTCCTGGAAGCGGCGGCGGCCGGCCTGCCGGTGCTGGTCGGCAACTCCGGCGGCGCCCCGGACGCCGTGCTCGACGGGGAGACGGGACGAGTCATGGGCGGCACTCCACCCTGTCGGCCACCGCGAATGACGACAGGCGCGGGGCGAAGGGTCAGGGCGTGGCGGTGAGGGTGGGCCAGAGGGTGGCGGCGGTGACGGACCGGGCCAGGGCGGGCGCCCAGGTGGTTTCGTCGCCGTCCTCGTCACGCCAGGACCACAGGCGGGTGGTGGCGAGGTGGAGCGGGTTGAGCCGGGTGATGCCGATCGCGCCGTGGAGTTGGTGGGCGATGCGGGCGATCTCGGCGGCCGAGGCGGATGCCTGGGTCTTGGCGGCGGCGATGGCGAAGTGGGCGGCCACCCCGCCGGTGTCCAGGGGGGTGGCCGTGGCTTGGACGGCGGCGCGTACCAGGGCGGCCTCCTCGATGAGCCGCGCCTCCTCCTGCTTGACGGCCTGGAAGCGGCTGAGCGGACGGCCGAACTGGGTGCGGGCGGTGGTGTGGGCGACCGTCAGTTCCACGCAGCGTTCGGCGGCTCCGGCGATCAGGGCGGCCCGGGCCAGGGCTGCGCGGAGCCGGGCCTCGTCGAGCAGTTCCGGGGAGATCCGGCGGACCTGCGAGGCGGGGATCTCGAGAGCGGGGAGGTGCAGGTCATCGCGGGGTTCCTCGGCGAGGTTGCCGCCGGGGGTGAGGACGGCCCGGTCGGGGGCGAGGGTGAACAGGACGGGTCCGGAGGGGGCGGCGGCCAGGACGGTGACGGCGGTGGCGGTGCGGGCCCAGGGAACGCGACGCAGGGTGCCGGTGACCAGCAGGGTGTCGTCGTCGCCCAGGCAGCCGGCCGAGCCGACGGGGGAGGCGGCCGGACGGGCGTAGCGGATCGTCAGCTCGGGCGCGATGGCGTAGCTGAGCGGGCCGTCGGGGACGGGGAGGCCGACCCGGCGCAGCAGCGGGCGGGCGACCAGGGCGGTCTCGGCGAGAGGAGCGGGGACGGCGCGGCGTCCTGCCTCCTGGGCGGCGGCGAGGAGTTCGGCGGTCGGGGCGTCCGGGGCGGGGAGGGCCACGGCGTCCGGGGCGGTCGTGTTGGTGACGGCGGCGATGGAGTCCGCGTCGGCGTGGAAGGCGGTGGTGTCGTAGGCGTCGGCGGAGATGACGGGGGTGCTGGTGTCGATCGTGTGGGTGTTCATCAGTGCTGCTCCAGACCGCGAGTGATGATGCCGCGAAGGATCTCGTTGGTGCCGCCGCGCAGCGTGTAGCCGGGGCTGTGCAGCAGGGCGAAGGCGAGCAGTTCCGGGTGGCTGCCGGGGGTGGCGTGCGGGTCGGCGGTGGTCGGCAGGACGCTGCGGACGGTGTCGACCAGGGTGCCCTCCAGGCGGGTGCCGAGGTCCTTGACCAGGGCGGCCTGGGTGTCGGGCGAGGCTTCGGTGTCCAGGGCGGCGGCCACACCGAGGGACAGTCGGCGGATGCCGTGCAGACGCGCCGCCAGAACGCCGACCTGGGTGAGCTGTTCGGCTGTCGCGGGGCGCCGCTCCAGTTCGCGGAGCAGGGAGACCAGCAGGGGGAAGGTGGACAGGTAGCGTTCGGGGCCGCTGCGTTCGAAGGCGAGTTCGCCGGTGACCTGCTTCCAGCCGTCGCCCCGCCGCCCGAGCAGCATGCCGTCGGGGACGTCGACGCCTTCGAGGTGGAGGGCGTTGAAGCGGTGCTCGCCGCTCATCAGCCGGATCGGCTCGACCCGCACGCCCGGGGCGCGCAGGTCGACGATGAACTGGCTGAGGCCTGCGTGCCTGTCCTCGGCCTCATCGGTGCGGGCGAGGACGATGGCGTAGTCGTTGACGTGAGCGCCGCCGGTCCACATCTTGGTACCGGTCAACCGCCAGCCGTCGGCGGTCCGTTCGGCACGGGTGGCGACCGAGGCGAGATCGGAGCCGCTGCTCTTCTCACTCATGCCGATGGAGAAGAAGCACTGCCCGGCGGCGATCCGGGGCAGGAAGAAGCGGCGCTGCTCCTCGGTGCCGTGCTGGAGGACCGACGGGCCGGCCTGCCGGTCGGAGACCCAGTGGGCGCTGACCGGGGCGCCGGCGGCGAGCAGTTCCTCGATCACCACGTAGCGCTCCAGGAAGCCGCGGCCGGCGCCGCCGTACTCGACGGGCAGGGCCATGCCGACCCAGCCGCGCTCCGCGAGGCGGCGGCTGAAGTCGGGGTCCCAGCCGGCCAGCCAGGAGTCGGGGCGGCCGAGTACGGTGCCGCGGGCGCGCTCCTCGTCGAGAAAGGCGCGGACCTCGGTACGGAGCCGGCGGGCCGATTCGGGCAGGACGACGTCGGGGAATGCCATCGGTGACGGCGTTGAAGGCGACATGGTTCATTCGCTCCTGGGCTGGTGAACGAGCGGTTGGCTTCTTCTCGGTACGGGAGTCCGGTCAGCCTGTGGGGTGCAGCAGGGAAGGGTCGAAGCCGGCTTCGCGGAGGACCTCCTCGGTGTGCTGGCCGATGGCCGGGCAGGGCCGCAGCTCCGGCTCCGGGTAGGCCGAGTAGCGGACCGGGAGGCCGATGACCCGGTAGCGGCCCTCGGTGGGGTGGTCGGCCTCGCGCAGCAGGCCGCCCTCGCGGGCGTAGGCGGTGGTGGCGGCGGAGGCCAGGTCGAGCACGGGGGCGGCCGCGATGCCCGCCCGGTCGCAGAACTCCTGCCACTGGGCACTGGTGTGGTGTCCTGTCAGTCCGGCGAGCAAGGGATAGAACGCGTCGGCGTTGCGGGCCCGGTCGGGGCCGGTGGCGAAGCGCGGGTCGGCGGCCAGTTCGGGGCGGCCCACGAAGGCGGTGAAGTCCCGCCAGTTGCGGTCGCTCTGCGGCAGGATGCACATCCAGCCGTCGGCGGTGCGCAGGGCGCGGCGCCGGGGGCTGAGCGAGCGCGGCGAGCCGAACGCCCCGTCGGTCTCCAGGGCGGCCGCGCCCAGGTGCTCGACCAGGTTGAAGGCGAGCATGGTGTCGACCATCGGGACCTCGATGTGCTGTCCGGTGCCGCCGTGCTCCCGGTGGTGCAGCGCGGCCAGGACCGACTGGGCGATCTGCATGCCGCAGATCTTGTCGGCCAGCACGGTGGGAACGTAGTGGGGTTGGCCGGAGACCTGGTGGTTGAGCCAGACCAGGCCGCTGGCCGCCTGGATGATGTCGTCGTACGCGGCGTGGGTGCCGTAGCGGCTGTCGCTGCGGAAGCCCTGGGCGTTGGCGTAGATCAGGCCGGGGTTGACGGCCGCGACGTCGTGGTAGCCGAGGCGGAGCTTCGCCAGGGCCTGCGGGCGCAGGTTGGTGATGAGGACGTCGGCGGTGCGCAGCAGGGCGAGCAGGGCGTCGCGGCCGTGCGGGGCCTTGAGGTCGATGGCGGCGCTGCGCTTGTTGCGGTTCAGGTTGAGTGCCGCGCCGCCCATGCCGGGGTGGCGTTGGGGCGGGTAGTGGCGCGTCATGTCACCGCTGGGCGGCTCGACCTTGATCACGTCGGCGCCCAGGTCGCCGAGTTGCTGGGCGGCGTACGGAGCCATGATCACGCTGGCCAGTTCGATGACGCGGACTCCGGCGAGGAGTCCTCGGCCGGACGGGCCGCTCGGCTGCTCGGACATCGTGCTGTGCCTCCTGGGGTGTCGGGTGGGGTGGGTGAACGGTGGTGCGGTACGGGCGGCCGCGGACACGTGCTGCCGACGAGGCGGATGCGAAAGGACTCGCTGCATCGGTCGGCACGGGGCGGCGGTTCCGGTTGCCAGGGCTGGTCGCGCAGAAGTGGCTTAGCGCCACTGGAGAGCAGCGGACCCGAGCGGGGTCCGCCGGCCGGGCTGGGGGACCGGGCGCCCGCTGTACGCGAACGGTGTCGCCGGTTCGGTGAGCGGGCCGAAGTCCGTCCCCGTGGTCGACAGCGCGGCGAGCGGCGCGCGCCCGGGCCGGGGCAGGTCGAGTACGTCCTCCCGCGCGAGCAGACCGAGTTCCCGCACCCAGTGGCACACCCCGGCCAGGGTCACGCGGATCCGCCACGAGCCGCCCTCCGCCGCACGTCGGCGCAGGACCGTTGCGACGGCGGCAGCCCCGAGGTAGGCGGCGAGGTAGTCGTTGAGCAGGTACGTCGGCGGCAGCGACGGCCGGTCGGTCCACTCCTCGACGGCGAATCCGGTAGCCGAGCAGGCGAGTTGGTCGAACCCGCCGCGCTCGCCCCACGGACCGTCGGCGCCCCAGGCGTGGTATTCGAGGGTGATGAGTCCGGGGCGGCGCCGGACGAGTTCCTCGGTCGACGCCCCGTGCCGGGCAAGTCCCCGGTAGGCGTGGACGAAGACGTCCGCGTCCTGGAGCGCGTCGTGGAAGGCCGCACGGTCGTGGCCGTCGCGCAGGTCGCAGTAGGCGTTGCGCTTGCCGCCGCCGGTCATCGCGATCATCGGGATCGGGTCGGGGCGGTCGGGACGCGACAGGTGCAGCACGTCGGCGCCGAACTGGGCGAGCAGCCGCGCCGCGACGGGGCCTGCGATGACATGGGTGAGATCGAGCACCCGTACGCCCGCGAGCGCCTCGTCCGCCGCACCGATCGGCTCCAGCGGCCGGACCGGTCCGTCGCCGACACGTTCGATCTCGACGACCGGGCGCTGTGCGACGTACCGCCCCGCGGGGTGCGCGAGCCACTCGTCCCGGCTGCGCACCGCGCAGGCGACGCCGCCCCGCGCGCAGACGGCCTCCTCCAGCGTGAAGGCGTCCCAGCCGGCCACGGCCTGCGCGATCCCCACCTTGTCGAGCCCGCACCTCAGCACGGAGTGGACCGCGTCCCGCAGATGCGGATAGGTGGTGATGATGAAGATCCACCGGCCGTCGCGCGCCCGGTAGAAGTCGCTGTTGCCGAGCAGGGTCGGGTCGTCGAGGAGGGAGAGGAGCGGGCGTCCCGAGAGCGTCGTGTGGTACGTCGCCATGAGCTGGTCGATCGCGGCCCCGGCCTGCACCTCGACCCTCTGGTGCGGGTGGCCGCGCTGTTCGCCGACCGCCGCCGTCTGCCGCCCGAAGACACCGATCGCGGCGGACATGGCGTCGGCGAGGCGGTGCACCGAGGGCACCAGGGGATCCGCCCCGACGATGGTGACGTCCTCGGCACCCCGGGCCGGATAGGGGTCGCCGAGCGTGTGCAGCAGCCGGAGGACGATCTCGGCGGTGGACGGCGGAGGCGTCGGCCCGGCCGTGGTCAGCGGGTTCGAAGTCATGCCGGGATGTTCGTTCCCGACACGGCACGAGCGCCCGCGTTCACGGATATCCGTGAACCGGTGCGGACGTCACGTCCGCCCCTCCTGGATGTGCGCGAGGAGCCGGGCCGCCGCCCGGTCCAGACTCAGCCGCTCCGAGCGGCCACGACGCCGGTGCGTCAGGACGAGGGCGCCCGTGACGACGGGGCCGTCGGTGACGGGGATCGCGAGCGCGCTGACCTCGGGATCGGCCAGACCCTCGCTGCGGCTGATCCGCGACGCCCGGATCCCCGGAAGAGCGCGACGGAACTCGGCGACCGCCTCGGGGTCGTGGCGGGCGAGCTCGTCGAGCAGCCCGCGGCGCTCCGCCTCGTCGGTGAGGGCCAGCAGCAGACGGCCCGCGGCGGTGCGCAGGAGCGGCCGGGCCATGTGCTCGTCGGCCAGCGGCAGGAGGCGGGGGATCTCGTCCTCGCCGCCGCGCGCCAGGTGCACGGCGTCGAGCCCGACCCGCACCGTGAGCAGCACCGGGGTACCCGCGACGCGGCTCAGTTCGTTGAGCTCGTCCTGGCCGATCCGCGGGACGACCCGGCCGGCGATGAGGTTGAGGACGTGCGGGGCGGGCCCGAGCCGGAAGCGCCGGCGCTGTTCCAGCAGGAACCCCGTCGCGACGAGCCCGTTGACCAGGTCCTGCACCGAACTCGCCGGCGCCCCGGCCGCCCGCGCCAACTCGGCCACGGTCACCCCGCCCGGAGCCCGCGCGGCGGCCTCCAGGATCCACACGACCCGGTCCACCGTGCGGTGCGGCCGCCGTCGGCCGTGCTCGCTCATCCCGCCCGCCCTGTCCCTGTCGTACGTCGCCGGCCGATCACGCCGGCACGGCCCGCCGGTTCTCCCCCGCCACCCGACGGGCAGGCCGGCCACGGCCCGCTGCCGACGTCACCGGCCCGGTGCGTGCACCTGCACGCCCCGGGCCCTGATCCACGCCGTCATGCCGAGGATCGTGCGGACGGACGGGGCCGCGCCAGGCGCTACCGTGCCGCGAAGGCCCCGACCTTGAAGTCGGTGCCGCAGACGCTGAAGACGCCGCCCGGCGAGCCGTTCGCCTTCATGACGTTCACCGTGGTGCCCGCGTCCTTGGGCAGCGCGACCTTGACGTGGGACGCCTGCACCGCGCACGTGTAACGGGCCGACGCGGTGCCCTCGCCGTTCACGTCGTTGTACAGCACGTCCGCCACCACCGCGGCGCCCGCCGGGATGTCGACCGCTGCCGAGCCGGCCGTGGAGTTGTCCCCCGAGACCGGGCTCGCCTTGCCCTGGTCGTCGGCGGCGACCACGGTCGTCGGGCCGACGATGGTGCAGGGGGCACCCGAGCTGTTGGTGATCTTGAGGGTCGCGGCGGCGGGCTGCGCGTCACTGGCGTGGCCCGAGGACTGGAGGAACGCCACCGAGGTGTTCTTGGTCGTGCAGGCCGCGGTGACGCCGCCCCCGCCGGTGCCGGAGGACGTCTTGCCTCCACCGCTCGTGCTCGTCTTGCCCCCGGACGGCGCCGAGGCCGCAGCCGATGCCGAGGCCGCAGCCGGCGCCGACGCCGAGGTGGAACCCGACGGGGCGGCTGCTGACGCGCTGGTGCCGGCGGCGCCACTGTCCTGCGTGCCGCTGACGTCGTTGCAGGCGGTCAGGGACAGGGCGAGCGTGGCGACGGCGCCGACGGCGAGCAGGGTGGGACGGGTGGTGGTGCGCATGGCTGGTTCCCCCGATTCTCGTTCGTGGGTCGCGATCCTGTACGAGGTCGCTTCCCCTTGCAGGAACGAGGGTGTTGCGGCGCGCTGGCAGATCACTAACGAGCGCGGCGGCGGTCCTAACGCCTGGCTAACGCGCCCGGATCCTGGCGTGTGCCGCCGCGTGCCGGCGCCGCAGTTCGGGCAGTGCGTCCTGGTCGGCGATGTGCAGCAGGGCATCGAGCGCGGTGACGGCGCCCGCGTCGTAGCCGGTCCGCTCGGCCTCGAGCGCGGCCTGCGTTAGGCAGCGCCGCCCGGCCACGGTGTCGCCGAGCCCGGCCAGCGCCTCGCCCTGCCAGGTGCGCAGGAGCACCCGCCGGGCGACCGCCTCGTGCTCCGGGCCGAGGCCGAGCGCCACCTCGGCCGCCTCGTACGCCTGCCGGTGGCGGCCCGCGCCGAGGTGGATGCGGGCCAGGTGCTGGAGCGCGAGCATCCGGGTGTGCGCGTCGTCGGCCTCGGTGGCGAGCGCGAGGGCTCGGGTGCAGGCCGTTTCGGCGGCGCCGGGTTCGTCGTCGGGGAGGGCCGCGGCGAGGTTGACCAGGGCGGTGGCCTCGCCGAGTACGTCGCCTGCGCAGGCCGCGAGTTCGGGTGCGACGCGCAGGTGCCGGACGGCCTCGGCGGTGCGGCCCTCCTCGGCGAGCACCCAGCCGAGCAGGGTCAGGACGCGGGCCTCCGCATAGGGGTCGGCGCAGGCGCGGGCGTCGGCGAGGGCGGCCTCCAGGGTGGGCGCCCAGTCGGCGAGGACCCGCCAGACCACGAGCGGCCACTGGGTCACCGCGATCCGCCAGGCCCGCTCGGGCCGGTCCTCGGCGCGGGCCGCGGCCGCGATCAGGGCGAGGTCGTCGCGTTCGGCGGCGAACCAGTCGAGCGCCTCCTCCCGGCTGATGAAGTCCCGTACTGCGGGCGGCTGTTGAAAGTCATCGGGCTGCACGAAGGCGGGCTCCCCGCCGGGTTCCGCGGCCTCGGAAGCGGACAGCGCGGTCGCCACGCAGTGGTCGTACAGGCGCAGCCGGGCCGCGGCACGGGCGGCCGGGTCGCGGCTCTGGCCACGCGCGTAGAGCCGGACCAGGTCGTGCAGGACGTAGCGGCCGGGGGCGGTCTCGGTGAGCAGGTGCGCGGCGACCAGGCGGTCGAGGGCGCGGGCCGCGTCCGGCGGGGTCGTGCCGGCGAGCGCGGCGGCGCTGAACCGGTCGACGTGCGTGCCCGGGTGATGGCCGAGCGCGGTGAACTGCTGCGCCGCGTCGGCGGGGAGGTGGGCGGTGGTGAGCCGCAGCGCGGAGGCGACGCCGATGTCCTCGGCGGCGAGCAGCTCGAGCCGCTGGCGCTCGTCGGCGAGCCGGTCGGCGAAGGAGGCGAGGCCGAGGGCGGGGAGTTCCACGAGCCGAGCGGCGGCGACCCGCAGCGCGAGCGGCAGACCGCCGCACAACTCGGCTGTACGGCGGGCCGCTTGGGGATCGGCGGCGGTGCGGTGCTCGCCGAGGAGACGGGTGAGCAGGGCCACGCTGTCGTCGGTGGCGAGGACGTCGAGGGCGAGGACGCGGGCGGCGTCGGAAGCGACGAGACCGGCGAGGCGGGAACGGCTGGTGACGACGGTGACGCAGCCGGGTCCCGTGGGCAGCAGCGGACGCACCTGGGCGGAGGTACGGGCGTTGTCGAGGACGACGAGCAGGCGCAGTTCGGCGGTGAGCGAACGGAACAGGGCACCGGCGGCGTCCGCCGACTCGGGCATCCGGCGCGGTGGAACACCGAGAGCGACGAGGAACTCCCGCAGCAGCTCGGCCGGTTCGGGGTCCGAGGTGTCGCTGAACCCGCGCAGATCGGCGTAGAGCGTCCCGTCGGGGAAGTCGGAGTACCGGTCGGCCGCCCAGCGCACGGCCAGCGCGGTCTTGCCGACCCCGGCGGGCCCGGTGACCACGACGACCGGCCCGTCAGGTCCGGCCGCGGCCGCGGTCAGCGCGGCGCTCTCGACGGTGCGGCCGTGGAATCCGCGCGGGGTACGAGGCAGCAGGTTGGGCCGGAACTGCACCGGCTCCAGGACGGGCTGGGGCTCCTCGGCCCGGACCGCGGGGGCGCTTTCGGGGCCGAGAGCGACGGTGAAGGCGGCGGTCAGCTCGGCGCCCGGACGGGCACCGAGCTGGTCGGCCAGGACCTGGCGGGCGTGGTGGTAGGCGTCCAGGGCCTCCGAGGAACGCCCCGCGTGGTGCAGCGCCTCGACCAGTCGGGCGGCCAGCGGCTCGCGCAGCGGATGGGCCCCGGTCTCCGGCCGCAACAGCTGGACAGCGCGCTCGTGTTCGCGGCCCGCGACGTACGTGTCGGCGAGCAGCTCGACCGCGGCGAGCCGCGCCTCGTCCAAGGTGTGCGCGGCGGAGCGCAGCAGCGGCGACGGGTAGGCGCCGGCCAGCGCGGGGCCCTGCCACAGGGCGAGCGCCTCGGTGAGCAGCGCGGCCCGGTCACCGGGGTCGGTGGCACGGCGGGCGAGCGCCACCAGGCCGTCGAAGCGGTGGGCGTCGAGCAGCGTCTCCGGCAGTTCCAGGTGGTACGCGGAGCCGCGCGTGCTCAGCTCGACGCCGTACGCCGATGCGTCGACACCCGCCAACAGTGCCCGCAGGCGCGAGACATGGCCCTGTATCACGGTGCGCGCGTGCAATGGGGGTTCGTCGTCCCACAGCGCCTCGGTGAGCGTGTCGACCGAGACCGCGACATTGGCCCGCAGCAACAGCATCGCGAGCAGGCTGCGCCGCTTGGCGGGCCCGAGCGGCAACGGCCCGTCGCTCCCGCTGACCGACACGGGGCCGAGGACCTGGAACTCCATGGACGGAACCCTATCGTCCGATGGCTACTGGGAATCGGG
The DNA here is from genome assembly GCF_053597855.1 of Kitasatospora sp. NPDC001225. NCBI lineage: Bacteria > Bacillati > Actinomycetota > Actinomycetes > Kitasatosporales > Streptomycetaceae > Kitasatospora > Kitasatospora sp. NPDC001225. Next base: position 4,439 of record NZ_JBSFJC010000092.1, on the reverse strand, counting down.
AGGTCGAACTTCACGGATACCGCACCGCTCCGTCACCGACCACGTACTCCCACTCGACTGCTCTGCGCCCCGGCCCGCACTCGCCGGACACCGACTGCTGCGCGAGCTGCGCCGCCGACACCCCCTGAACGGGGCGGCAGCGCCAGGTGGCACACCGCCGGGGCCCGACGGGGCAGGACTGCCGACCGCGCTGTACGGACGCCGGGCGCCGCGCCTGCTGCTGCCGGACTTCGCCACCCGGGCCGCGCTGCTCGGCGGGCGCGGGGCCCGGAAGAGCGTCGCCCGCACCGGCAGCGACTACGGCCCGTACGAGGGGGCCGGCCGCACGGTAGGTGGTACCGGGCGGCGGGTGGCGGAGGAACGGCCTCGCCCCGCCCACCGCGTGCCCCCGAGCCCCCGGGCGGTCCTGTGGAAGCCGACCGTGCTGGTCCTGGTGCTCACCGTCGGGCAGTCCTCGCCCGGCACGCCTCGCAGGCGTGGACGCCGGTGTCGCCGTAGCGGCGGATCGGTGTCCCGCAGCCGGAGCACGGGCCGATCTGCCAGGGCTCGCAGCCGTGGGCGAGGGCGGCTTCGCGGCGCTGGGTCTCGGTGGCGTCGAGCCGGCGGTCCTGCCGGGGCACCGTGAACAGCCGTTCGGGGACCTCGTCGAAGGTGTGCAGGCCGGTGCCCGCGGAGTTCCCGCGCCGGGGCCGGGGGTCGTTGAAGGTGAAGGTCTCCTCGCCGTAGCGGCAGGTCGCGTCGAGTTCCTGGCGGGTGTAGGTGATGCCGGCGTCCCCGGCCCCGGGTTCGGCCGGGGAGTCCTCGTCCTCGTCGGGGCCGAACATGTCGTGCCAGCGGTCCCGATCGACCGCGGGCACCCACATCCGGGAGACGGAGCGCGGGTCGTGCTGGTCGGGGATGCGCATCGGCACGAACTCGCCGTCCGCGCTGGCGACGACGAGCTGGTCGACCTCGGTGGGCGCCTTCGCGGGCAGGCACAGCGCGGGCAGGAACCACTCGGCGTGGAAGCGCCCGCAGGAGCTGCCGTTGACCGGGCAGGACCGCACGCTGCTCGGCAGGCACTTCCACTGCTGCAGGTGCCGCACCCCGGCGCGCACCACCATGGCGAGCGGGGAGGCGATCTCCTTCCAGCTGAAGTCGTCGACCCGGGCCCAGGGTGCCCGCTCGACGACGGCGGAGCGGTCGGTGTCGGTCACCCACAGCGGGACGATCCCGTGCTCGGCGGCGGCGCGGGAGCGGCGGCGGACGGTGTCGGCGGTGATCGGCGAGTACTGGGCCTCCCATCCGATCCGCCGGCCGTCGTCGCCGGTGACGAGGACGTCGGTGCGGATCCGGCCGTCGGTCGCGCGGGCTTCGATCTCGGCCCGGTGGCCGTGGCGTTCGGCGGCCCGGGCGATCCGCTCCTTCATCGCCTGGTGCTTCGCGCTCTCCTCCGGGGTGGGGGTGTGGCGCACCGGCAGGTGGGCGGCCACCCAGACGGTGCGGCCGCCGACCGTCCGGCGGCGGATCGTCATCCACGGGGACCGGCCGTCCTCCTCGGCCTGGCAGGCGCCGTCACCGTGGTGCTCCAGGCACTCCAGGAGCTCGCGCTCGCGCCGGTCGATCGGGGTGGTGACCTCCTCCAGCAGGCCGGGCCGACCCGGATGGCCGAGGTCGGGCATGGTCAGGTTGATCTCGATGCCGTACGCGGTGTGGAAAACTCCGTTCGCCATATCCGGAGAATAGAAACAGGAAGCGGCAATTTAAACACCGGTGCGAATGTTTAGAATCGGCGAATAAAAGCCTCGAATACCATCAGTCCCACGGTCAACAGGGTCCGGCATTCTGTTTGAATTCCACCCGTGCCCGCCGGTCCGACCAGAGGACCCGCGGGCATCCGCGGATACCGCGAAGGGCCCGGGAGAGGACCTGGGCGCACCCGTCCGGAACGCGGCGGCCACCGTCCCGGCCTACGTCGGCGACCACCAGGCCGAGGTCGTCCTCGCCCGGGTCGCCACCGGCATCGGCATCACGGAGAAGCCCGCCCGGCTCTAGCGGGCCAGCGCGGCGGAATCAGCGGCGCGAGGCCGCACAACGGTCGCCTCCGGGCGGTACGGATCGGGCCTCAAGGCGTTTGCCAGAGGCGACGAGCGCAGGACGTGCCGGTAGCCGGCAGCACCGCCACCCCGCAGGGACTCCAGATAGAACACCTTCAGGATCACGGCGAGCTCTGCCTCGGTGACGTCCACGCTGCGCCGGCTGGAGCCCTCTACGGTCCGCGCCCTGGCGATCGCCGCGCCCAGCAGGTCGGCGTCGACCCCGGGGAGGAGGCCGGCCTTCGCGTCCTCGCGGACGGCATGGAGAAGGGGCATGTCGAAGGCACGCACGCTGATCGTGGTGTCCGGCACGCACTCGTCCACCGGTACGACGGGCTGCTCGGCTGGACGGTCCCGCAGGGCCCGGTAGCGCAGCAGGTCCTGCCCCAGGCCGGTTACGCGAACCGCCCACGCCGGGCGGGCTTCGCCGACGGCGAGACCGTCGAGCAGTTCGGGACTCGCGAACTCGCACACCTTCGCTCCGACGAGCCGGCGCACGGTCCCGTGCTCCGCGATCCGGCGCTGTAGGGGCAGCTCCCCGGCCAGCCAGCCCGAACTCTCGGCAGCGACGGCCTCCAGCAGCACCCACTCATCGTGACTCAGAGCCACAAAACCCTCCCTCAACGTGACTGTGCCGCCGATCCTGCCACGCCGCCCCCGACGGCGCCCCGGCCTTCACAAATCCCGGGGGAACACGGCCGGCACCGTCCGACCCCTGACCCCTCATGCCACCGCCGCCCGGACCGGGTGCAGCGCGATGCCCAGGCATCGGTCCGGACAGGCGGCTCCCGGACGACGGGCAGGCCGTGGGGGCGGCGCCGATCCAGCGGGACTCTCACACCGCCACCACTCCCCCGCCGTTACCGCGGGCGACGCCCACCGCGGCCATGCACCCGCGCAGTTAGCCGTCGTGCGGGGTGGGGTCGGCGCCGGCCGCGAGCCGGCCGGGCACCGGGCGGCTGGCGGACTTGTACGCGGCCTCGCAAGGCGATGCCTGGCTCGGTCGGTAAGTCCCCTTTCAGGCAAGGGAGTTGAACACTTGCGGCTACCGCCGTCGCCAGCGCCCGCTCCGGCCGCGATGCAGTGCGGGTGCGAGAGGGCTACGTACGCCGCACCCGTCGGCACCGAACCCTGCTTTCCCGGTAGGGGGTTCGGCCGCCCGGGAGGGTCGGGCCAGGGGTTTGCGCGATCACCGACAGGCCATTCCGGTCATTCGGTGGCCGATACCCGCGAAAGGTCGCCTTCTTCCCGGATGCCGCACCCCGGGGTGCGGGGGACTGCCATGCTGGCAGCAGCGGAATGTGACATTTCACATTCCGCCCATCCTCCTATCCCTGCCCCGAGGAGAGACACCCATGAAGACCACCGTCATCGCCGTCGCCACCGCCGCGACCCTAACCACCCTGGCCACCGTCCAGGGGGCCGCCGCCGCGCCGGCCGGGCCAGTCGGCGCGGTCGTGACCTGCGGCACCCCTGGCGCGCCCGGTCCGCTGCTGACCCGGGCCTGCGTAGAGGTGACCGGCAACCAGGTCCGCTTCTACGGGGTGGCCACGGCCGGTGACCCGTCCTGGCAGCCCCAGTCCGTCGGCTTCGCCGTCTCCGGCACGGTCGTCGGCGGCGCCCCCCTCGCCCCCGTCAACCCGACCGTCCTCGTCCAGGCCGGCTCGAACCAGGTCGGCAGCGTCTTCTCCAGCGCCCCGTGCGGCGCCACCGTCAGCAACACCTTCTCGGTGAACCAGCCCGGCTGGCCCGCCTCGACCGCCACCGTCTCCACCGTGGTGGCCTGCTGACACCGGACTCCCGCAGGTGTGCCCCGGCCCGCCCGGGGCACACCCCGCCACCGCCCCTCGGCGGGAGGGCACTCTTCCCGCCGCAGCAGGTCAACCGGTGCCCGCAACCCGCCACGGCGAACCGGCCGATGTCGCGCAGCCCGAGCACGGGAGCCGGCCGCCGCTTCCTCCCCGGTCGCGGCGGCAGCGTCCAGCGCAACCGCCCGCTCACGGCGCCTCCCGACGCCGCCGGTACCCCGTTCGCCGCCGGCCGCACCCTCGGGAATCCGGGCGATCGAAGCCCAGTTCCGAGTGCGGGAGGGCTACCGGGTACTGGCGACGTGGGCCATTGTCGACCTGGGAACGATCACCCGCGACACCTACCGGAACGACGAGCTCGGCCGGGGCAATCACTCGCCGACCGACCTGGCCGAGCGGCTCGGCGGCTCGCCATCGGCAATCTCCGGCGCCGCGTCCGGAACCGGCTGGAATCCCCCGATCAACAGGTCAACCGGCGTGCTGGCGCACCGAAGAACCGGCGCCTTCAGTAGAGGTCGAGGAACGCCGAAGGGGCGGACACGTGACTGTGTCCGCC
>NZ_JBSFJC010000091.1:0-36586 GCF_053597855.1 Kitasatospora sp. NPDC001225 | reverse complement strand
TCGGGGTGCTCGTCTGACCCCCTCCCGGGGGGCGGCCCCGCGCCGCGCGGGGCAGCCCACCACCGACTGAGGGCCCAGGAGGTCATCCGCGTGACAGCTGGCCTGGCATGGCGCAAGAGCAGTTACAGCGGTGGCGAAGGCGGCGACTGCATCGAGGTCGCCAGCGGGCTTCTGGACTCCGTCCCCGTCCGTGACAGCAAGGACCCCCACGGCCCGGCTCTCACCTTCGCCTCCGAGGCGTGGCGGTCCTTCGTCGCCGGTGTCCGGGCGGGCGAGTTCCCGGCCGGTTTCTGAAGAGCTCTTTCGGGCGGCCCTGCGGAGCACGCAGGGCCGCCCGGTCTGCCGTGGCGTGCGCAGGAAGTCGGCGGGTCCGACTTTCTGCGCGCCCGTCACCGGCATCTCGGTTGGGGGTCAACTCGTCCGTGATGATGCTGACTTGATGTTCCCGCGCCTACCATCGAGCCGTGCTGAAGCGATGGGGGAGCCAGGTGCGCCGGCATCCGGTGCTGGGGGCGGTCGGGGTCGCGGTCGTCTGGCAGGCGGTGATCGTGGTGGTGGCGAAGGCGTTGCCGCCGTTGGAGCCAGGGTGGTTCCCGCAGTTGGGGCCGACCGTGGTCAATCTGGCGGGCGCGGCGGTGGTGCTGGTGCTGCTCCGGGTCTGGGGGCTGCTGGCGACCGGCGGGGTGGCGGGCCTCGGGGTGATGGCGCGCTGGCCGGTGCTGCTGCCACTGGTGGTGGTGGCGGGGCTGGCGGCGCTGCCCGGGATCGAGGGCGGCACGGCGACCCTGGTGGGCGGGGTGGTGCTGATGCTCGCCATCGGGGTCAGTGAGGAACTGAGCAGCCGGGCGCTGGTGTTGGAGGTCGCGCGGCCGCTCGGCCCGGTGCGCGCGGTGGTGCTGACGGCGGTGCTGTTCGGGGTCGGGCACCTCGACAACTGGCTGTTCTTCGGCGCGCCCCTGGGCAACACGCTGTGGCAGGTGCTGGAGGCCGGCGCGTTCGGCTTCTGCCTGTGCGGGGCGCGCCTGTACATCGGGAGCGTCTGGCCGCTGGTGCTGGTGCACGCGCTGTCCGACTACCTGGAGATCTACTCGCCCGGGAAGACGGCCGACTGGCTGCAGGCACTGGGCCTGGCCGTCGACCTGGGGCTCGGGATCGGGCTGCTCCTGCTGCTCCGGGCCCGTACGGCTCCCGCCCCGACCGCTTCCTGAAGCGCTCCTCCGCCCCCGGGGACGCGAGCGATTCGTTCAAGACGCGACCCCAACCGCCCGACCACACTGGCCGGATGACACCGACCGACGCCTTCACCCCCGCCGCCGGGCGCCTCGCCCTCGGGCTCTACGACCCGATCGTCTCGCTCACCCGCGAACGCCTGTGGCGCAGCCTGCTCGCCATGCACGCCGCCCCGCGCCCCGGTGACGTCATCGTCGACGTCGGCTGCGGCACCGGGTCCTTCGCCGTCCTGCTGGGCCGCGCCGAACCGCAGGCCACCGTCGTCGGCGTCGACCCCGACCCCGCCGTGCTGCGCCTGGCCCGCCGCAAGGCCGCCGCGGCCGGGATCGAACCCGACTTCCGTACCGGCATGGGTGACGCGGTGGACGAGGTCGTCGGCGCCGGGACCGCCGACACCGTCGTGTCCAGCCTCGTCCTGCACCAGTGCCCCGTCCCGATGAAGCAGGCCGTCCTCGCCGCCATGCACCGCACGCTGCGCCCCGGCGGGAAGCTGGTGATCGCCGACTACGGGCGGCAGCGCACGGCGGCCATGCGGCTGGCCTTCCGGATCGTCCAGTTCGCCGACGGCAAGGAGGACACCCAGCCGAACGCCGACGGCATCCTGCCCCGGCTGATCGCGGAGGCCGGCTTCGAGGGGGTGCGCGAGGTGGACACCGTCGCGACGGTGACCGGCTCGATGTCCTTCTACACCGCGCGCCGTCCGGCCTGAACCGCCGTTCCGCGTAGGGCGGGCAGCACCTGCGAGGGTGTCAGACCAGTCAACTCCCGCATCCACCGGGTGAGATGGGCCTGGTCGGCGAACCCGCCCGCGAGCGCCGCCTGTGCCAGCGAGCAGCCCTCGCCGAGGGCCAGTGCCGCCCGGGACAGTCGCTGCCAGCTGCGCCAGCGCGCCAGCGGCACCCCCAACTGCCGTCGGGCCAGGGCCCGCAGGCGTTGCGGGGACAGTCCGACGCGCGCGGCCAGGCCCTCCAGCGGCTCCCGGCCGTCGGCGGCCAGTGCCGCCATCGCCGCGCGCAGCCGAGGGTCCAGCCCGGTGGCGGGCAGCCCGCCACCGGGCCGGACGTCCCGCTCGGTCAGGCCCCGCCACTGCGGGGCGATGGCGACCCCCGGTGCGCAGCCCGCGCGCAGCCGGTCGGCGAAGGCGCAGTGCGGGTCGACGTAGAAGGTCAGCACCTCCCGGGTCGGGGCCATCCGGTGGCGCACCATCGGCGCCACCACGAGCGCGGGCCCGCGGTGGCGCCGCCCGGTGTCGTCGTCGATGGCCACCGTGCGGGCGGCGGCCGCGACGGCGACCTGGAAGGTGGCGTGCCGGTGGAAGGCGCTGTCCGCCAACGGCCCCTGGTAGAGGGCGTATCCGGGGCCGACGGCGAACCGCGGGGCCCCGGCCCCGGCCGCCGGCCCGCCTCCCGCGCCGGGCCGGGCCGGGTCGGCGCGAGCCGGGTCGGGCCGGCCGAACGGCACCCCGCGGCCGTCCGGGTCCGGCCCGCCGACCGGGCACTCCTCGCCGCACACCTGTCCGTCCACGGTCCAACGGTAGGCGCAGCCGTCCGCCCTCGGGCCCGGACCGCCGCCCGGTCCGGTCCGTGCGGCCACGGGGGCGTCAGGAAGCGAGGTGCTCCAGGGTGAACACGGCCACCCGGTCGGAGAACTGGGCGATGGCCGAGCCGGTGCTGCCGGACTGGTCGGCGAGGGCCGCGTAGAAGCCGCTGTGCCCGAGTTTGAGGATCACCTTGCTGGTGTTGCCGGGGTCGGGGTACAGGAAGTGGAAGATCTGGTTGCCGTAGATCCAGCCCTGGCAGTCGAAGAGGTTGAGATTGGCGCCCTCGCCGCCGGTGGCGCCGTCGTTCGGGTTCTGCTTCCACACGCCGAGGCAGTCGCCCTCGTTCCGCCGGCTGCGGAAGATGAACGACTGGTTGTCGGAGTTGTAGTGGCAGAGCTTCCACTGCTGGTTGTAGGCGCCGGTGTCGGGGTTCTGGATGGCCTGTCCCCAGGCGCTGTACTGGTTGCGCTCGACGAGTTGGTTGAAGGGCGTCCTGATCCGGTAGTAGCCGTCGTCGCAGACGTAGCCGTGCCACTCGCTGGAGGCCAGGCCCTGGGTGGCGGCCGAGGCGGGGGCGGCGAGCAGGGTCAGGCCGGACAGCGAGGCGAGGGCGGTGGCGCCGAGGGCGCGCAGCGCGGCGCTGCGGCGGGTGGTGGTGCGGTGCGGGTTCGTCACGGGATCTCCAAGGGCTGTCGGGTCGGCGGGGCGGTCAGCAGCTGCTGATGAGGAGTTGGGCGGCGCGGCGTACGGTGCCGGCGGCCTCGGCGGGCGCGCAGCGGACCGAGCCGATCTCCGGGGACTCGTAGGTGGTGAAGGTCCCGGGGGACGGCGAGGTGGTGACCCAGATGCCGGTGTTGGGGCCGCCGGTCTGGGCGCAGACGCGGTTGACGTACTGGCCGGTGACGACCCGGGTGCCGCGGTAGAGGCCGTAGCGGCCGGGATCGACGAGGTCCCAGGTGTCGCTGACGGTGGTGCTGGTGGTGCTGGAGGTGGTCTTCTGCACCGAGAAGCCGACCTTCACCTCGACCTTGAGGAACAGCGCGCTCGCGGTGGCGGTGATCTCGGTCTTGTTGTCGACGGTGGTGGTCGCCGAGTTGACCCGGGTCAGGATGTCGCTGTGGTGCCCGGTGCTCCCCGGGGCGACGTTGTAGATCAGGAAGTCGGTGACGAGCGGGGTGACCTGTACGTTGACGGGCTCGGCCGTGGTGCGGTCCACGGCCGGGTTGCACAGGGTCGGGAGGGTGTCGGCGTGGGCGGCCGGCGCCGCGCCGAGGCTCAGCAGCCCGACGGCGAGGGCGGTGGTGGCGGAGGCGGCGAGGGTGCGGCGCCGGCGGGTCCTGCGGGCGATGGTCATCCGTGCTCCTGGAGCGGTCGTGGAAGGTGAGGGGGGAGGGTGTGCGCGCGGCGAAGCCCGGGCGCGCGCCCCGTGGAGAGACGGTGGAGAGTCTCGCGGGCGCGCGCCGGTCGCCAGTAGTGGCTGATGCCATGAACCGGCCGGGCGGTGTCACGGTCGGTTTATGACAACTGTCATGATCTATTGGCTGGTTCGGCTACAGACAGGGCGCGGCGACGGCCTCTACGCTGGCCGGACATGAGCACCTCATTCGCGGTGGCCGGTGTGGTCGATCCGGGTCGGCTGGGCCTCCTCACCCGCCGGACGTTGCTCGCCCTGGGGCCCATGTGGCTGCTGCTGGCCGCGAACGACGTCGTCTTCAACCTGGACCCGGTGCGTACCGCGCTGACGGCCCCGGTGATCGTCGCCGTCCTGGTCCAGCACACCCGGCTCGTCCGCCGGGCGGTGCCGCCTCGCGCCGTGGGTCGGGAGCCCGGTGCCGGCCCGCCGGAGGGACAGGGGTACGGCCCCCGCCGCCCCTCCGCGGCCGAGTGGCGGTGGAGCCTCGCGCTGCTGGCCGTGGCGGTCGCCACCTGGGGCGAGATGGCGGACCGTCCGTACACCGCGCTCGACTGGGCGATGGTGCCCGGGGCCATGACGGCGGCCCTGGCCCTGTCCCTGCCGGCCCGGACGCGGCGCCGGCTGCTGACGGCGGTCGCACTGGTCTGCGCGGTGCTGGGCGAGGCCGTGGCGCAGTGGCGCCACGAGACCCCCGGCCTCCTGCCCGGGGTGCCGGCGGCGACCGGCGCCGGGATGCTGCTGTTCGTCGCCGCGGTGGAACTGGTCCTGCTCCGGCTGTGGCGGGCGGTAGTGGAGGCCGAGCAGGTCCGCGAAGCCACGGCCGACCTGGCCGTGGCGGAGGAGCGGATGCGCTTCGCCGCGGACCTGCACGACCTCCAGGGCCACCGGCTCCAGGCCATCACGCTCAAGGGGGAGTTGGCCGAGCGGCTGATCGGCCGCAGCGACCACGAGGCGCGCGCCCAGCTCCGGGAGATCACCGAACTGGCGCGCACCGCCCTGGAGGAGTCCCGGGCCGTGGTCCACGGCTACCGGAGCGCCAGCCTGGGCACCGAACTGGCCAACGCCGTAGGGCTCCTGGAGGCCGCCGGGATCCGCACCGCCGTCGACGGCGACGCCGAACGCGTCCCGCACCAGCTCCAGCCGGCCTTCGCCGCCCTGGTCCGCGAGGGCGTCACCAACATCCTGCGCCACAGCCGCGCCCGGCACTGCCGGATCACCGTCACCGCGGACGCGGGCCGGGTCCGCGTCCTGCTGTGCAACGACGGCGCCCCGGCGCACCCCGCCACCGACCGCGGCAGTGGTAACGGCAGCGGCCTGGCCGGGCTGCGGGAACGCTTCCACGCCATCGGCGGGCACGTCGGCACCACCACCCACCCCGACGGCCGCTTCGAACTGGCCGGCCACACCGACCGGGAGGCCCCCGCGTGATCCGCATCCTGCTCGCCGAGGACGAGGACCTCACCCGCGGCGCCCTCGCGGCGCTCCTCGACCTCGAACCCGACCTGACCGTCACCGCCCAGGCCTGCGACGGCCCCGCGGCCGTCCGGGCCGCCGCCGACCACCCGGTCGACATCGCCCTGCTGGACCTGGAGATGCCCCACCTGGACGGCGTCGGCGCCGCCCAGGCCATCCGCCGCCGCCACCCCGTCCCCGTCGTCCTCGTCACCCGCCACGCCCGGCCCGGCGTACTGCGCCGGGCACTGGCGGCGGGCATCCAGGGCTTCGTGCCCAAGACCACCCCCGCCACCCGACTGGCCGACATCCTGCGCGACGTCCACGGCGGCGGCCGCTACATCGACCACCGGCTCGCCACCCACGCCCTCACCGAGACGCCCTGCCCGCTGACCCCGCGCGAACTGGACGTGCTGCGCGCCGTCCACCGGGGCCAGCCGATCAGCGCGCTGGCCGAGCAGCACCACCTCGCCCCCGGCACCGTCCGCAACTACCTCTCGGGGGCCATCACCAAGCTCGCCGTGCGCACCCGCCACGAGGCGGCGCGGCGGGCCTGGGAGGAAGGGTGGATCTGACGGCACCGGTCCGGCCCCCTGAACCGGCGGGGCGGAAGTAGGCCGTGTTCGAATCGATGTGTCGACACAGTGTCATCACCGCAGGACAGCGCCCATTGCGGTTCGATCACGGTGTGTCCGATTCGTCGAACATTGGGGGAAAGTGTGGCGGTTGATTGTTTTGGCAGTGGTGTCGGCGGCCTTTCATAATTCCTGCCGACACGCGTGACGGAATGCCCGGAGAACCCGCTGGGGGAGTGGTTCCCGTGAGGAGCCCGCGCGTGGGATTCCGCATTCTTCACTGGGGGGATTTCCTTGCCTGAGCCCGAGAACGAGGGCGCCGCCGCCGGACCTCCGGCACCGGCCGAGCCGGCCGCCGCGCCGGGGGCCGCCGCTTCCGAGGTCGCCGCGCCCGGGGCCGCCGCTCCCGCCGCTGCCGCGCCCGACGCCCAGGCCGGCGCCGCCGTACCGCCCGCACCGGAGCAGGCCCCGCGCCGGCTGCCGCGCGCCGTCGGCGTCGCGCTGGCCACCGCCGGACTGCTCGCCGTCACCGCGGCCAGCGCCGCCGTGACCGTCGCCGTCGGCAAGCCCGACACCCGCCCGGTCGCCGCGGCCGCCCCGGCCCCGTCGAAGGCGAGCGCGGGCGCGAGCGCGAGTGCGACGCCCTCGGCCGCGCCCGTCCCGGTGCCCACCGCCGTCCCGGCCGAGCCCGCCCCCGCCAGCACCGTCAAGGGCACCGTCAGCGGCGGCAAGCACGAGGGCGACCTGCGCTACTTCCTGCTCCCCATCCCGGCCGGCGGCGAGTCCTACGGGCCCGTGGACGGGATGGCCATGAGCGACGACGACGTCGCCGACCTCTTCGGCAAGCAGGACGGCATCATGGACATCCTCAAGTCCTACGGCTACAAGGGCGGCGCGAACCGGATGTACCGGACCGCCGACGGCAAGGCCGAAGTCACCGTCACCCTGCTGAAGTTCGGCTCCACCGCGATGGCGGCCGACTTCGCCAGGAACTACAAGATCAAGTCGCTGGACCCGTTCGACATCGACGGCGACTCCGGCGGCCGCGGCTACCTGAAGGCCCCCAAGCAGCAGGCCTATACCGGCTCGATGAGCGGCATCTCCAGCCAGGGCGACGTCCAGTACACGATCGACGTCGACGTGAAGGGGACGCCCGACAAGGCGCTGCTGAACGAGCTGATGAAGCGCCAGCGCGAGTGGCTCACCACCGGCGGCTGAGCCCGGCTCCGCCCTTTCCCCGTCCTCTTCCTCCTCCTCTGGAGCCACTTCCGTGACCACCGAACCCGCGGAGCCGGTGCCCGCCGTGCCCGCCGTTCCGCCGCCGCCCGCCGCACCGCCCGTCGCGCCCGAGGCCTTCGCCTCCGGGACCGTCGCGCCCGAGGCCGTCGCTCCGAAGGCCCCGCGCCGCCCCCGCCCCGTGCTGCTCACCGCCTGCGCCCTGGTGCTGGGCACCCTGGCCGGCGGCGGCGTCGGCTACGCCGTGCAGGCCCAGCGCCCGCCCACGCCGCTGCCGCCGCTCCAGGCCGCCCGCCCGGCCTACCCGGCCGAGCGGGTCGACGCGGCCGCCCTCGCCGCCGAGCAGCCCGCGCCGCTCGGCATCGACGGCGACCTGACCAAGCTGCTGATCGGCGCCCCCGAGGGCAGCGCCCCCTGGGGCGACTACCCGGACAAGCCGAGCTGGATCTCGATCGGCGAACTCGCCGAGCAGAACGGCAGGTCGGCCGGCACGTTCAAGGAACTCGCCTCGCGCGGCTTCCGGCGCGCGGCCGAGGTCGACTGGAAGAAGGACGGCGTCTTCTACCGCGCCCAGCTGATCCAGTTCACCGCGGACCGTGCCGACGAGGCGAAGGCCGACCACTGGCAGGAGTTCGCCGAGGGCGCCAACGGCGGCTACAGGGTGGACGCCGTGCCCACCCACTGGGCCGAGAGCACCGAGCAGTACTACTACGGCCAGGCCGCCGCCACGCGCGGCACGGTGAAGATGAGGATCCAGGTCTTCGACACCAAGCCGGTGAACCCCGACACCCTCAAGGACCTCGCCAAGCGGCAGTGGGAGCGGCTCGCGTGAACGACGACACCATGACCACCGCCGCCGACCCGGGCGCGCCCGAACCGGCACCCGAGGGTTCGGTCGGCGGGTCCGCCGCGCCCGCAGGCCCCGCCGCGCCCGCAGGCCCGAGCCCCGCCTCCCGCCGCCTGCTGCGCGCGGGGGCCGCGACCGCCGCCGCCGCGCTGGTCGGCGTGGCCGTCGGCGTCGGCATCATCAAGACCCAGTACGACGACCCCGCGCCGGCCACCGCCGCCGCCCCGTCCACCGGTCCCACCCCCACCGCGACCGCCACGCCGTACGGCGCCAAGTCCAACGGCAGCCACTTCGGTTCGATGCGCGACCTGCTGCTGCCCGTCCCGGCCGGCTACCGGCCCGGCCCGGACGACGGCGGCTACGGCCACGACAGCGAGCAGAACGGCGAGCAGCTGTCCGCCGAGATGGACGCCGACCTCCAGCAGCTCCCCAAGGACAAGCGCGACAAGATGCGCGCCTACTGGGAGGGCATGCACGTCAAGGCCTCCGGCGTGCGCACCTACCTCGCCGACGGGGACGACCTGGTGATCGGCCTGAAGCTGCGCCAGTTCAACCAGCAGGAAGTGCAGCGGATCAACGAGTACACCGCGGTCTTCACCGGCGACACCGGCCTGTTCCGGGTCGGCCCGGCCGTCCCCGGGCACCCCGAGGCGCACTGCTACCTGATGCCGGCGCCGCCGTCCGCGCCGATCGACTACCTGGAGTGCTCGGCCGCCGAGGGCGACCTCCTGGTGGTCATGAGCGCCGAGGGCGTGGCGCCGCTGCCCAAGGACAAGATCGTCGCCCTCTTCACCCTCCAGCTCGACCGCCTCGCCCGCCCCGGAGCCTCCGTATGACCGACCACGCCACCCCGCCGCCCGCGCCCGCGAACGCGCCCGTGCCCGGGAAGGGGGCCGATCCGGTCCTGGAGGCGCTCGCCGCGCCCGTCGCCGAGCCCTTCGCCGCCGCCGAGGACCCCGCGGAGCAGGAGGCCCGCCGCACCCGGCGCCGCAAGGCCGCGGTGCGCTGGAGCGGCGCCGTCCTGGTGTTCGCCCTCGCCGGCACCGGCAGCGCGCTGGCCGTCACCGCCCCCGACCGGACCGACCTGCCGGGCCTGGCCACCGCGAGCGACGGCCGCTACACCTTCGCGCCGCTGACGCTGCCTCCGCTGCCCGCGGGCCAGGAGGCCCCGGACGACAAGGGCAAGTCCCCGCACCACGCGGACCTGCGCTACCTGCTGCTGCCCGCGCCCAAGGAGGCCGGCGGCTCGCTGACCCCGCCGGTCTTCCCGGCGCCCACCGCGGCCGCCCCCTCGGGCTCGCCGACCGCCGCCCCGTCGGCCCCGGCCTCCCCGGCGCCCTCGGCCTCCGCGTCCGCCGGCGCCTCCGCCTCCGCCGCCGGCTCCGCGTTCGGCCAGTGGGTGCCCTGCGACGCGATCGCCGACGAGCAGCAGGACCCGGTCAAGATGCGCTCCGTGCTGCTGGAGCACGCCTGCCGCGCGGCCACCGTCCGGGAGTGGACCGCCTCCGACGGCACCCGCACCCAGATCCGGCTGCTGCGCTTCGGCTCCGTCCGGGAGTCCTGGGGCGCCTTCGCCGACGTGCGCTCCAAGGGCGGCCCCAAGGCCGCACCCTCCACCAAGGGCACCCCCCACGACGACTGGGACGCCCTCGACGGCAGCAGCCTGACCCTCGTGGAGTCCACCACGGCCGGCACCAAGGGCGCCCCCACCGCCCGCGTCGCCTACCTCTCCGCCGCCGACGTCGTCGCCGTCATCACCATGACCAACCCCGCCGGCGTGCCCACCGCGCCCTTCCGGCAGGTCGTCACCCTCCAGGGCGAACTGCTCGGCTGACCCGCCCTGTTCCACCGGGCCGGCCCCCTTCCTGCGGCGGCCGGCCCGGCGGCGTTCCCCGCCCCCGCGTCGTCCAACACCCCCTCCGTACAAGCCTTCTGACACAGGCCTTCTGGGACAGGATCGGGATATTTCCCGCACCGGCCCGTGAACGACCCGCCCGTACGGTGATCACACGCCGGTGAACCGCACCGCCGGGACGACAGCAGGAGAACCCCCCATGCGCACGCGCCGCCTCGCCCTCACCGCCGCCGCCGTCGCGGCGATCGCCGCCACCGCCACGGCCTGCGGACCGGACAACAGCGACGCGGCCGCCCCCACCGCCCCCGTGACCAAGGCCGCCGCGCCCTCCGAGCCCGCCGCGCCCGCCACGGCCGCGCCGGCCGGAGCCGCACCGACGAAGACGGCCCCGCCCAAGTCCCCTGCCGCGCCCGCCGGTTCGGCATCCGCCGCACCCGGCGACAAGAGCGGGTACGGCCAGGTCTGCGGCGCCAACGACCTGGACTTCGTCGCGAAGGCCGAAACCCAGGCCGGCGGCTACCTCCTGATCAGCGCCAAGGCCAAGTCGGGCATCACCTGCACGCTCCCCGCGGGCCACCCCGTCATCGCGTTCGGCTCGGGCGGCATCGAGGCCGCCGCCTTCGAGCGCGGGGCGGGAGAGCAGATCACCCTGAGCGGCGCCAAGACCGCGTACGCGGGCATCATGACCAAGACCACCAAGGGCAACCAGGCGGTCCAGTACACCGACGTCATCATCGGCATCGGCACCCCCGACCCGAACCCGGTGAGCATCCCCGTCGGCACCACCCCGGTCGACAGGCCGGTCGTCACCAACTGGCACACCCTGCCGAAGGACGCCGTCCCCGTCGGCTGACATGTCGTCATCTCGCGCTCCCCACAGGTGAGATGAAGGTTGACGTCAGCGCGGTGACAGTGCGGCCCGGCACCTTCGAGAGGTCCGGACCCACCCCTCGCGAGGAGCACCCATCCCTGATCTTCGGAGGGTATCCCCGGCTTCAGCCGGGGAGGGAATCCGATCCTGAGATCGGCGGCGCGGAGCGCCGCCACGTCCCTGCGCAGCGGGACGCTCGTGGTGTCTTCTGTCAGCGGCGTGTGGCATGTTGATGGTCGAGGCGGTGGAGGGGGTGGGTCGTGTTGATTCGTGCGTACAAGTTCTTGATGCGGCCCACCGTGGGCCAGCAGCAGGCACTGGCTGAGATGCTGCGGGACCACTGCTCGCTCTACAACGGGGCGTTGCAGGAGCGACGTGATGCCTGGCGGCATGTCTCCAGGACGACGGTCCGCTACGGCGGGCAGTCCGCGCAGCTCAAGGAGATCCGGGCGTTCGACCCGGAGTGTCAGGGCCGGTGGTCCTTCTCCTCCCAGCAGGCCACGCTTCGACGGCTGGACAAGGCGTTCGCCGCGTTCTTCCGCCGGGTCGAGTCCGGCGAGAAACCCGGCTACCCGCGCTTTCGGGGCGTGAACCGGTTCGACACGGTGGACTTCCCCAGAAACGGTGACGGCTGCCGCTGGGACTCGACCCCGCACGACCCGGTGACCCGTGTCCGGTTCCAGAGTGCCGGCCACGTCAAGGTGCATCGGCACCGTGCGGTGGTCGGCACGGTCAAGACCGTGTCCGTCAAGCGTGAGGGCAAGCGCTGGTACGTGGTGCTGACTGCCGAGCAGGCCCGGCCCGATCCGCTGCCCGCGACCGGCAGCGTGGTCGGCATCGACATGGGCATAGCCAACTTCCTCGCCGACTCCGACGGCGAGTTCGTTGCCAACCCCCGCCACGGCCGGAAGGCCGCCGCGAAGCTCGAAGCCGCTCAGCAGGCCCTCAGTCGGTGCAAGCGCCGTGGCAATCGCCGCCGCAAGGCTGTGGAGACCATGGCCGGGCTGCACCGTAAGGTCCGCCGTCAACGGCTCGACCATGCCCACAAGACCGCCCTCGGACTGGTCCGCGCGCATGATCTGATCGCGCACGAAGACCTCAAGATCCGCAACATGGTCAAGGCCCCCGCGCCGAAACCCGACCCCGAACAGGCAGGCGCGTTCCTGCCGAACGGGGCTGCGGCCAAGGCCGGACTCAACCGCTCGATATCGGATGCCGGATGGGGGGTGTTCCTCACGATCCTGCACGCCAAGGCTGAAAGCGCCGGACGGGAAGTGATCGCCGTGGACCCCCGCAACACCTCCCGGACGTGCCCCGCATGCGGACACACCACGGCGGAGAACCGGCCCACCCGGGACACCTTCCACTGCACCGGCTGCGCCCACTGGGCACACTCCGACACGGTGGGAGCCGTCAATGTTCTACGGGCCGGGCTGGCCCGTCGCAACGCCCGGAAGGGTTAGCGAGAAGCCCCCGGCTTCAGCCGGGGGAGGAGTCACGATGATCACCCTCCGGCCGGGAAGCACCGTGCTGTTCACCGGCGACTCGACCACCGACTGCCGCCGCCGGGAGAGCGAGGACGGCCTCGGGTGCGGCTACCCGCTGCGCGTCGCGGGCGAGTGGGCCCACCGCCACCCCGACCGGCCGGTGACCTGGCTGAACACCGCGAACGCGGGCGACAAGGTGACGGACCTGGAAGCCCGCTGGCAGGCGGACGTCCTCGACGCGCGCCCGGACGTCGTCTCGATCCTCGTCGGGGTCAACGACGCGGGCCGGCGCATCCTCGACCCGCGGGGGTACCCGATCCCCGCCGAACGCTTCGAGGCGGGCTACGACCGCCTCCTCGCGCCCCTCGCCGAAGCGGGCACGGAACTCGTCCTCATCGAGCCGTTCCTCCTGCCGATCCGCGGCACCGTCGAGGCCGGCGCCGCGCTCATCGGCGAGAAGGAACGCGAGCGGTGGCGCGCCGACCTGGACCCGAAGATCCAGGCCGTCCGCAGGCTCGCCCGCCGCTACGGGGCCCACCTGCTCGCCGCCGACGGCAGGTTCGCCGAACTCGCCGCGACGGCCGGAGCCGAGTACTGGGCCGAGGACGGCGTCCACCCGACGCCGGCCGGCCACGCCGCCCTCGCGGCGGCCTGGCTTCGGCTGGTCGCCTGACCGGGCTCGGGCCTGCCGCCGGGCCCCCGCCGTCAGCCCCGTAGCCGTGCCGCCACCGGCCGGTGGTCGCTGGGGGTGGCGGGCAGGGTCCAGGTGGCGGTGGCGGGGAGATCGCGGGTGAGGATGTGGTCGATCCGGGCCAGGGGGAGGGCGGACGGCCAGCTGAAGCCGAAGCCGCTGCGCGCGGGGGTGAGGCGGCTGGTGAGCGGGGCGAGGGCGCGGTCGTCGGCGGCGGTGTTGAGGTCGCCCAGCAGCAGGACCCGGCGCAGTGGTTCGGCGTCCAGGGCCTGGCCGAGGGCGGCGATGTCGCGGTCGCGGTGGGCGGTGGCGAAGCCGGTGGCGGTCATCCGCACCGAGGCGAGGTGGGCGACGTAGACGGCCAACGGCCCGCCGGGGGCGCTGACTTCGGCCCGCAGGGAGCGGTTCCAGCCGGGGTCGATGACCAGCCGCCGGGACTCCGTCACCGGGTAGCGGCTCCACAGCGCGACGGTGCCGGTGCGGGCGTGGTGGGGCAGCGCCTTGTCCAGCACGCCCTGGTAGGCGGGCAGGGCGGTGTCGGTGACCTCCTCCAGCGCGACCAGGTCCGGGCTGGCGGCGAGCAGGGCGCGGGCGGTGCCGGCCGGGTCCGGGTTGGCGGCGTTCACGTTGTGGGTGACCACCGTCAGCCCCGGCCCGCTGCTCCCGCCCGTCGACGCCCCGTGCGCCGGAGCCCCGCCGCCCAGCAGCAGCGGCCCGAACGCCACCGCCCACACCACCGCCAGCACCCCGCCCGCGCAGGCCGCCGCCGGCGCCCGGCGCAGCGCCGCGCACAGCAGCGCCGCCACCGCCACCAGGGCGCTCCAGGGCAGGGCGCTCTCCCACAGGCTGCCCAGGCCCACGCCCAGTTCCGGCACCAGCCGGTGGCCGCCCAGGGCGAGCGCGGTGAGCAGCCCGAGCGCGGCGGGCACGCGCCCGCGCCGCCACCGGGGGACGGCGCGCCAGCGGGGTGCGGCCCGTCGGCGGGGTTCGGCTTGTCGCCCCCGTGCGGCCCGTCGCCCTCGTGTGATCGGCCACCGGGGTGCGGCCAGCCACCGGCGTACGGCCCACCACCCGGGTGCGGCCCGTCGCCGGGACGGCCGGGCGGCCCCGTCGGGCGCCTCGGCGGGCGTGTCGGAACCGGCGGGAGCGGTCACGGCGCGCCCCCTCACCCTGCGGCGTCCGGCAGCGGCGCCGGGCAGGTCCCGCCCGGCGTCGTGAGCAGTTCGAAGTGCCAGATCTCGTTGGCGTACACCTGGCACAGCCCGTACCGGGCGCCGTTCTGGATCAGCCAGTAGTCGGCGCTGGTCGGGCCGACGTCCACCGCCTTGCCGCTGACGTGCGCGGACTTCTCCGGCGTGTTGACGAACTTCCGGGCCTGCTCCAGGCTCCCGTACGTGACCACCCCCCGGTCCAGCAGCCGCTGCTGGTAGGCCTTGCTGCGCCAGCCGGAGGTGACGGTCATCTCGATGCCCTTGGCCCGCGCGTCGACGGCCGCCTGCTGCAGGGCCTCGCGCAGCGGACCGTCCAGGTTGCCCACGGCGGGGGAGCCGGTGTCGGAGGGGGTCAGCGTCCGGCCGTCGGGTATCTCCCCGTCCGCCTCCGCCTCCGTCGTGACGGGCGGGGCGGTGACGGGCTGGGCGGTGACGGTGGCCGCCAGGGTGCGCAGGACGGCCTCGGTGCCCGGCGGGTCGGCGGCGCACGCCCCGGCCAGGGCCAGCACCGCCGTCGCGGCGGCGCCCGCGGCCAGCCGCCGCTGCCGTCCGCTCCGCGCGGTCGTCCCCGTGGCCGTCCCCGTCCCCGTCTCCGTGCCCGTGGCCGTGCTGGTCCCCGTCTCCGTCGGGGTGTCCGTCGTGTCCATTTCCTGCCTCCCGGTGGTGCTCGTCCGTTGCCGGACCATTGGAGGAAAGTCGGTGTTGCGAGGACGTCTGCGCAGGCCGATACGTTTTCGATAGGCCCCATCGGGTCCAATGGGTACGAACAGCGGAGCGAGGGAGAACGGCACGTGCGGGTCCTGGTGGTGGAGGACGAGATCTACCTCGCGGAGGCGGTCCAGGCCGGTCTGCGGCTGGAGGCGATGGCCTGCGACATCGTCACCGACGGCGACGCGGCGCTGGAGCGCCTGGCCGTCCACAGCTACGACGTCGTCGTCCTCGACCGCGACATCCCCGGCACCCACGGCGACGACGTCTGCCGCAGCATCGTCGAGCAGGGCCTGGGCTGCCGGGTGCTGATGCTCACCGCCGCCGCCCGCCTGAACGAGAAGGTCGCCGGCTTCGAACTCGGCGCCGACGACTACCTCACCAAGCCCTTCGACCTCGCCGAACTCGTCGTCCGGCTGCGCTCCCTGGCCCGCCGCCCGGCCCAGGCCGCGCCGCCCGTCCTGGAGTACGCCGGGCTGCGCCTGGACCCCTTCCGCCGCGAGGTCTACCGCGACGGCCGCTACGTGGGCCTGTCCCGCAAGCAGTTCGCCGTCCTGGAGGTCCTGATGGCGGCGCACGGCGGCGTCATCAGCGCCGAGGACCTGCTGGAACGCGCCTGGGACGAGAACGCCGACCCCTTCACCAACGCGGTCCGCATCACCATCTCCGGCCTGCGCAAACGCCTCGGCGACCCGTGGGTGATCCAGACCGTGCCGGGCGTGGGCTACCGCCTCACCGACCCGCGCCAGGAAGGCACCCCGCAGTGAACCCCGACCCCGGTCCCTCCTCTTCCGCCTCCGGGCGCCGTACGGGCGGACGCCGCACCGGAACCCGCCCGCGCCGGCTGACCGCCCGGATGCGCCTGACCCTCAGCTACACCCTCTTCGCCGTCACCGCCGGCGTCCTCTGCCTCGCCGTCGTCTACGTCGGCATGCGCTACGTGCCCAACTACCCCCTCACCTCCTCCAACCCGCGCTACCGCTCCGACGCCCCCTCCCGCCAGGAGATCCTGCGCTCCCTGCTCACCGCCAGCGGCTACGCCCTGGCCCTGCTGACCGCCGTCGGCCTGGTCGGCGGCTGGCTGATCGCCGGCCGGGTGCTGCGCCCGCTGCAGGACATCACCCGCGCCGCCCACCGCGCCGCGGGCGGCGCGCTGGAACACCGCATCGCCCTCACCGGGCCGCGCGACGAGTTCACCGACCTCTCCGACGCCTTCGACGAGATGCTCGCCCGCCTCCAGCACTCCTTCGAGGCCCAGCAGCGCTTCGCCGCCAACGCCTCCCACGAACTGCGCACCCCGCTGGCGATCACCCGCACCATGCTCCAGGTCGCCGCCGCCGACCCGGCCGGCCAGGACTGGGGCCGGCTCGTCAGCCGCCTCCAGGACACCAACCAGCGCGGCATCGAGATCAGCGAGGCCCTGCTCCAGCTCGCCGACCTCGGCCACGCCCCGCCCGACCTCGCCCCCACCGACCTCGCCACCGCCACCGGGGAGGCACTGGCCGCCGTCCGCGACGAGGCCCGGACCTTCGGCGTCACCCTCACCGCCGACCTGCGCCCCGCCCCGACCACCGGCAACCCCGTCCTGCTGCGCCAGGCGGCCGTCAACCTGCTGCACAACGCGCTGCGGCACAACCTGCCGACCGGCGGGCGGGTCACCGTCGCCACCGGGGCCGACCCCGAACGGCCCGGGCGGGTGCGCCTGACCGTCGCCAACACCGGCCCGCGGCTGACGGCGGAGGCCGTGGCCACCTTCACCGAACCGTTCCTGCGCGGCCGCGGGCGCACCGCCGAGACCGACCCGGCCCGCCGCGGCCACGGCCTGGGCCTGGCCATCGTCGCCGCCGTCACCGACGCCCACCACGGGGCCCTCCACCTCGCCCCCGAACCCGCCGGCGGCCTCCGCGCCACCCTCGACCTGCCGGGCCTGCCCGGTCTGCCCGGTTCTCGTTGACGTCACGGTGGAAGAGCCGTGTGGGAAGGTGGCGGCCATGCCGCAGCTCGGTCGCCGCCTCCGTTCCCTCCGGTTCACGCTCGGGCTCGCTCCGACGGGCTTCGCCGCAAGCCGGGAGACGGGCGACCCGGCCCTGGAGCACGCCCTGGCCGGCCCGGCGACGCTCTGCGGCATCCCCGGCGCCGGGTGACGGTCTACCGGCATCCGTTCGTCGCGAGGAAGCGGCCCGGAAGCTGCCCGCGGTGCAGGGCGAAGGCCGTCGACGCCCCGTCCGGGCCCTGAGCGGAGCCGTCCTCGGAGCCGACCTCGAACGCTTGAAGCCGCGCTCGAACCCGACCGGGACGGCCGCACCGCCTGCCGCCGCCGAGTGCGACCGGTCGCCGAGCACGACCGCAGGCGTCCGCAGCCGATCGTCCTCAGCCGGTCACGGGGAAGCGGTCGATGTTGCGCTCCACCCAGGTGCGCAGGTGCGCCAGCGGGGCGCAGGCGTCCACGCCCAGCGGGGTGAGGCTGTACTCGACCCGCGGGGGGACCTCGGCGTGGATCTCGCGGTGGACCAGGCCGTGCTCCTCCAGCCTGCGCAGGGTCTGGGTGAGGACCT
Source organism: Kitasatospora sp. NPDC001225 (assembly GCF_053597855.1). Classification (NCBI taxonomy): domain Bacteria; kingdom Bacillati; phylum Actinomycetota; class Actinomycetes; order Kitasatosporales; family Streptomycetaceae; genus Kitasatospora; species Kitasatospora sp. NPDC001225. The sequence goes on along the minus strand of NZ_JBSFJC010000091.1, from coordinate 18,914 downwards.
TCGGGCTGACGCCCTGCAGGCGGGTGCGCAGCGCGCCGAAGCGCTGCGGGCCGTCCTCCAGGGCGCCCAGGGCGAGGGCGCTCCACTTGTTGGCCAGCAGGTCGAGCATGTCGCGGCAAGGGCAGGCCGCGGCGTAGACGGACTTGGGGTCGGTGCAGTCGAGGGCGTGGGTCTTCGCCGTACGGGTCGTCGTCACGCGCCGATGGTACCCATTGGTACCCGTCGGGTACTGCTTCGGTACCTAACGGGTACCAATGGTCCTTGCGGGTAACCACTACCTTCCGCATACCGTCTCCGACGTGCCCGGACACCCCGGGCGCCCCGAGGAGGAGAGCCCTGATGACCGCCATGCCCGCGACGCCCCCGACGCCCGAGACCGCCGGGATCCCGGCGACGATGCCCGCCGTCGCCTACCGCCGGAGCCTGCCGGTCGACGACCCGCGGAGCCTGCTCGACGTCGAGCTGCCCGTGCCCCGGCCGGGCCTGCGCGACCTGCTGGTGCGGGTCGAGGCGGTGGGCGTCAACCCGGTGGACCACAAGGTCCGCCAGAGCGCCGACCCGGGCGGCGAGCCGCGGGTGCTGGGCTGGGACGCGGCCGGCACCGTGGTCGCGGTCGGCCCGCAGACGGAGCTGTTCCGGGTCGGCGACGAGGTGTACTACGCCGGCGCCCTGGACCGGCCCGGCGCCGACTCCCGCTACCACGCGGTGGACGAGCGCCTGGTCGGACGCAAGCCCGCCACCCTCTCCTTCGCCGGGGCCGCCGCGCTCCCGCTGACCGCGCTCACCGCCTGGGAGGGCCTCTTCGAGCGCCTTGGCCTGGGCACCGGCGGACCGGAGCAGGGCGGCACCCTGCTGGTGACCGCCGCCGCGGGCGGCGTCGGCTCCCTCGTCACCCAGCTCGCCCGCGCCCTCACCGGCCTGACCGTGATCGGCACCGCCTCCCGCCCGGAGTCGGCCGACTTCGCCCGCCGCATGGGCGCCGACCACGTGATCGACCACAGCCGCCCGCTCGGCCCGCAGCTGGCCGAGGTCGCCCCCGGCGGCCTCGACCATGTCTTCAGCACCGTCGCCACCGACCGCAACCTCACCGCCTACGCCGAGGCCCTGAAGCCCTTCGGCGGCATCGTCGCCGTCGACGACTTCGACTCCCTGGACATCGGCGTCCTCAAGGGCAAGAGCATCTCCTTCCACTGGGAGTTCATGTTCACCCGCTCCCTGCACGCCACCGCCGACCGGGCGGTGCAGCACCGCATCCTCGACCGGGTCGCCCGCCTGGTGGACGCGGGCGTCCTCACCACCACCGCCACCCGCGACCTCGGCCCCGTCAACGCCGCCAACCTCCGGGCGGCCCACCGCCTCCAGGAGTCCGGTACGGCGATCGGCAAGACGACCCTCACCGGGTTCTGAGCCGGTGCCCTCCCGCCGCACCGGCCAGATCGAGGCCCTCATCGCCACCGGCGCCGGGGCGGTGGCGGCCCTGGCCGCCCGGGCCCTGCTGTCCGGCGTCTACCAGCACCACGGGCAGGACCCGACCGTGCCCGCCGGGCTCGACGCCGCCGTCCTGGCCACCGGCGCCGCCACGGCCGCCCTGCTCTACCGGTGGCTGCGCCGCCGCCCGGGAGACTGACCCCCGCCCGCGCCCGCTGGATCCCCGTTCCGCCCATGCCGGCGCGGTCGCCCTCGGCGGGAGCGGGGGAGCGGGGGCGCGGGGGAGCGGGGGAGCGGAAGTGGCGGTGGATCCGGTGCGGGTCTGCCAGGCTGTTCCGGTGTTCGAATTCCGTCTCTGGCTTGCCGCGTTCCCGGAACCCGTACCCGAAGCCGAAGCCCGCAGCTACTGGAACCTGAAGGACCACCCCACCCCGCACCTCGACGGAGCCCTGAGGCGCGCGGACTACGTCTACGTCGGCGCCTGGGGGGACAGCCACCTGTCGGACGAGCCGCAGTCCGGCCGCTGCCCCGCCGTCAGGATCTTCGACTGGTTGTTCTACCGCGGGACCATCGACAGCTACCAAGCGCCGCTTCTCGATGCCCGGTTGAGGGACGAACTCATCAGGATCCACCAGCCCCGCCCGGGTGACCTGCCCGCGGAGTCCACCGACGCGGAGACGATCGCCGCGTTCCTCACGGCGCACCTCGGCCGGTACCTGCTGCCCGAGGAGGAGCCACCGGCCACGGCATGAAACGTCGGACGGGCCGGCTTCCCGCTCCCGCAGGCCGGGCGGGGCCTCCCGGTCAGGGGACGGGCCGTCCCGCCAACCGGCTGGTGCGGCGCGGGAAGTCGGACGGGCCGACTTCCCGCGCCGGGCGGCTGCCGAGGGCGCGGCGCAGGTGCCGGATCTCCGCGTGGGCCTCGGCGAGTTGGCGGCGGACGTCGGGCTGGGAGGACGGCGGGGGCGGCGCCCCGGCGGTGCGGCGCAGGGCCGCGACCCACTCGTCCTCCTCCGCCGGGTCCACCCCGCAGGCCCGGACGAACTCGACGAGGACCCGCTCGGTGCAGTCCCGCTCGCCCGCCAGCACCCCGTGCAGGGTGCTGCGCGGCAGGTGGCTCACCGCGCCCCGCACCGCGCGCGTCTCCAGCTCGCGCAGGGTCGGGCTCCCGGCGCGCAGCCGCAACCGCCGCATGGCGACGAGCAGTTCGGAACGCTCCGTGACGTACCGCAGGGCCCGGTGCGCACCGGCCCCGCAGCCCGCGACCTTCCCCCTCCGGCCGGGCCGGCGGGCGTCGGCGCGCAGCCACAGCCGCTCGGCGGTGCGCACCGAGCCGCCGCAGGCCCGGACGTAGGCCTCGGTGACCGGCCAGGTCGGCACCGTACGGCCCTCGTCCGCGCGGGAGAGGGTGGCGAGGGAGACGGACCGGGTGAATCCGACGGTCTTGCACGCCATCTGGCTGTAGGTGAGGCCGGAGCGCTCGCGCAGTCCGCGCAGCCACCGCGCGAGCGTCCGGACCTCCTTGTCCTGCTCAGCCAGGGCGCTGTTCAGGCGCCCCACCGGCCGTCTCCTAGCGGGCCCGGTGGACGGTGAGCGCCTCGGCCAGGCGGCGGACCAGCTCTATGCCGAGCAGTCCGGCGCCGGCCAGGGTGGCGACGGCGGTGCGGGCGGGGGTGCCGAGGGTGGTCAGGGCGGTGGTGAGGAGGAGGACGACGACCACGAGCACGGTGGCCGGGACCGGCACCGGGATGCCGGGGGCCGTCCGGACCTCGACGCACGCCGCGTTCGCGGCCGGGGTGTACTGCTGTTCCATGCGGTCTCCGCTTCGCTGGGTTGCGGTTGCTGCCACTCGACCGGGGTCCTCACGCGCGCCCGTCCGGCCTTCCAGAGCCGGGCGGGCTGGACACCCACGCACAGGGTCGCCGTGTACCACGGGGGCGGTCCAACGGTTTACGCCGCCGTTTCTCGCCTTGTCCCAACCGAAATTGAAAAACCGTCGGAAGGAATTCGCAGCTCACGGACGTCCGGCCGTCCGCACCCCCGGGTCCCGCTACCCGCCGCGTCCGACCTCCCGCGCACTTTCGGGCTTGCCGCGAGGAAATCGAAACGCCATCCTCAGTGGATATCGGCGGGGTGAGCGCCCCGCACCAGCCCAGCCCCCGGCCAGGAGCCGGAGGCGCCAGGGCCCGGCGCGGCATTGGCCTGTCGCGCCCCATGCACGCGGTCTCCCCGGCCGTTGCCACTCGACACCACCCAGGGGATCCGGCTTGCCCTGTTCCAGCAGGGCGGGCCAGCTGCGGCACCCTCTGCCGCGCCGAAGTCCGCACCACCGGGCCGGTCGGTCCGTCGGCCGGCTGCCGGTCAGCCGGTCGGCCGGCCCGCCTGCCGATCCGTCGGCCGGTCCTCCCGCTGGTCGTCCCGCTGGTCGTCCTGCCGGTCCGCCGCGACCGGCAGCAGGCCGCGCTCGCCGAACACCTTCTTGGCGACGAAGGTGGCGTTCAGGGCCTTCGGGAAGCCGCAGTAGCCGGCGGAGTGCAGCAGCGCCTCGACGATCTCCTGCGGCGTGAGCCCGACGTTCAGCGAGGCGTTGACATGGACCTCCAGCTGCGGCTCGCACCCGCCGAGCGCGGTGAGCATGCCCAGGGTGACCAACTGCCGATCGCGCGGCGGCAGCCCCGGCCGGCTGTAGATCTCCCCGAACCCCCAGGCGACCACCTGGTGCCCGAGCTCCGGACTGACGTCGCCCAGCGCGTCCACCACCCGCCGCCCGACCTCGCCGTCGATCCGCTCCAGCACCTCCAACCCGTGCGCGAAACGCTCCCGGCGGACCTCGGCCTCGTGCGCGGACCTGCTCATCGGCGCCGCTCCTCTCCCGTTCCCGCGCCGCCGACCACGTGCGGCGGCGACCACGGCAGAAACCGTAGAACTTGGAGTGCGCTCCAACTCAAATCCGACACGCACCCCGCCCCGCAGGAAAATTTGCGGTCGAGACCCCCTGAAATGCCATCACTGCGCCCTGGCTGGGCCGAAAGATTTCCTGCGGCCGTACCATCCGAGGGAACGGCCGCAATCCCTGCGGCCGCACCCCGAGTCCCGAGTCCCGCGAGACGGAGTCGCCATGCCCCCGAACGTCTTCCGCAACGGCATCGGACGGCTGCTCCCCTCCCGGGGTCCTGACGGCCTGAGAGTCTGGAGCATTGACCAGGCACCGAGGAGCACGCTGTACGGCGCCCCCGTCGAGGCCACCATCCTGCTCGAAGACACCGACGACCTCGACCGGGCCGACCTCCCCCTGGTCGCCGAGGTCCTCGGCAGGATCGACCACTACCTCGAGACGGCGCTCCACTTCGTGCGCGAGGCGGTGGCGGCCGACCCGGCCCTCTTCGGCCTCACCGAAGCGGAGTCACAGCCCTACCTCCGCCTGCCGGCCGCGGACTTCCCACTGGACTCCCCCCAGCTCAACTTCTACCTCGACGAGTGGCACCTCCACTTCGCCGAAGGCCGCCTGCCCATCTGCGACCCCTACGGCCTCGCGGTCGTCTTCGACGGCCAACAGCCACTGAGAGTGGAAGACCTGAGCGACGCCAGCCCCATCGACCCCGACACCACCGAGATCCCGGGCCGGCAGAACACCTGACCCACCCCTCGCCCACCCGCAGTTCCCCGGGCCCCGGCCCGAAGAGCTTGCCGGGTGGGCGCGCGGGCCGGAGCGGAAAGTCGGCGGGCCCGACTTCCCGCGCCGTGCCACCCGCTGTAGGAAGTCGCCAGGTTCGACTTCCTGTGTGCGGCACTCCCATCACCCCCCCACATCGCTCTGCCGGGTGGGGGTGGGGGTTGGAATGGAGTGAGAAGTCGGAGGGGTCGACTTCTCGTGCCGCATCGACGCTCGCCGGCCATACGTCGATCAGCCTCGCTCGCCCGTCGGCAGGCTGGGCGGCAAATCCCTCTTCGCAGGCCCCGGCCTGCGCGGCTTGGTGGGTGGGCGCGGAGGCTGGAGTGGGAAGTCGGCGGGCTCGACTTCTCGTGCTGCGCGACTCCGCTCCCTTCCGGCTTCGCTGGGTGAGGGCGGGTGAAATGGGAAGTCGGATGGCTCGACTTCCCACGCTGTGCTGGTCCGTTGATGGCTGCGGCGAGCGGATCGGAGTGAGAAGTCGATGGGGCCGACTTCCTGTGCTTCGCTGCTCTGCGCGCTCGCCCCTGCTCCGTTGGGTGGGGATGCGTGGGCGGGTGAGTGGGAAGTCGGTAGGGCCAAGGTCTCGTGCGTGCGGGGCGGCTGGTGGGGAAGTTCCTGCGCGAGGTGGGGTGGGAAGTCGGTGGGCTCGACTTCCTGTGCTGCGTTGGGAAGTTGGTGGAGCGACTGCGGTGAGCGGGGCGGAGTGGGAAGTCGGCGGGTCCGACTTCTCGTGCCGGGTAGGGCAGTTGATGGGGAAGTGCCCGTGCGAGGTGGAGTGGGCAGTCGACGGGGTCGACTGCCCACTGTGCTGCGCTGGGCGGTTGGTGGGGTGGGTGCGCGGGTGGGTGACTGGAAAGTCGGCGGGGCCGACTTCCCATGCTGCGCGGGCGGTTGGTGGGGTGGCTGCAGTGCGCGAGGTGGAGCGGGAAGTCGGTGGGGCCGACTTCCCGCGTTGCGCTGGGTGGGGCGGGGGTCAGGAGCGGTGGTACTGGATGGGGGTGGTGACTTCGGCGCCGAGGGTGGTGGCGGCGTGGCGGGCCCAGTAGGGGTCGCGCAGCAGTTCGCGGCCGATCAGGACGGCGTCGGTGCGGCCTTCGGTGAGGAGGGTCTGGGCCTGGGTGGGGTCGGTGATCAGGCCGACGGCGGCCACCGGCAGGTCGGTCTCGCGGCGTACGGCCTCGGCGAAGGGCACCTGGAAGCCGGGTGCGGCCTCGATCCGGGCATCGGGGACGAGGCCGCCGGTGGAGACGTCGAGCAGGTCGACGCCGTGGGCCCGGAGCTCCTTGGCGAGGCGGACGGTGTCCTGGGAGGTCCAGCCCTCGCGGCCGTCCTCCGGGTTCTCGGTGAGCCAGTCGGTCGCGGAGACGCGGAAGAAGACCGGCAGGTCCTCGGGCCACACCGAGCGGACGGCGTCGACGACCTCCAGCGCGAAGCGGATGCGGCCCTCGAAGGAGCCGCCGTAGCCGTCGGTGCGCCGGTTGGTGTGGGGGGAGAGGAACTGGTGCACGAGGTAGCCGTGGGCGCCGTGGACCTCGGCGACCTGGAAGCCGGCGTCGAGCGCGCGCCGGGCGGCGTCGGCGAACTGCCGCACGATCTCGCCGATCTGCTCCTCGGTGAGCTCGTCCGGCGTGGTGTGGGCGGGGGAGAAGGCCTCGGTGCCGGGGCCGACCGGGGTCCAGCCGTGCTCCTCGTCCGGGGCGACGGGGCGTCCGCGGTCGACCCAGGTGCGCTCGGTGGAGCTTTTGCGGCCGGCATGGGCGAGCTGGATGGCCGGGACGGTGCCCTGGCTCTTCAGGAAGGCGGTGATCCGGCGGAAGGCGGCGGCCTGCTCGTCGTTCCAGATGCCGAGGTCGTACGGGCTGATGCGTCCCTCAGGGCTGACCGCGGTGGCCTCCGTGATGATCAGCCCGGTGCCGCCGGCGGCGCGGGCCGCGAGGTGGGTGAAGTGCCAGTCGGTCGGGACGCCGGCCGCGGCGCCGTCCGGGGCCGCGCTGTACTGGCACATCGCCGGCATCCAGATCCGGTTGGGGACGGTCAGGGACCGCAGGGTGAGCGGGGCGAAGAGAGAGGTGCTCATGTCGGACTCCCGGTGGGGTCGGCTGACGCCAGGACGCAGGTGAAGCAAGGATGCGGGGTGGAGCAAGGGACGCAGGGCGATGCAAGGGCGAGCATGCAACTTTTGCAGCTGCATTTACACTCGTAAACAATAGTTGCGCGCGCACGGACTCGCAAGGGTTCCCCGTCGGCGCGCCCTCCCGACACCCTCCCACCTGCGACAATCGCTTCCATGATCGAATCCGCAGCCACCAGCATCCCGGAAACGCCCCTCACCGTCGCCGCCGCCGCGATCATCCGGGACGGCCGGCTCCTGGTCGTCAGCAAGCAGGCCGCCCCCGAGGTCTTCTACCTCCCCGGCGGCAAGCCCGACCCCGGCGAGGACGCCCTCCAGGCGCTGGCCCGCGAGCTGGGCGAGGAGCTCGGCGCGGCCCCGGTCGACCCCCGCCACCTCACCGACATCCGCGCCACCGCCGCCCTCGAAGGCGTGCCCATGCTGATGACCGTCTTCACCGCCACCCTGGACCGCGAGCCCGTCCCCGCCGCCGAACTCGCCGACCTGCGCTGGACCGACGGCCGCGACGACACCCTGCGCCTGGCCCCCGCCGTCCGCGACCACCTCCTGCCCCTGCTGCGCGAACGCGGCGACCTGGCCTGACCCGCGGGCCCGGCCCGGAAACCGTTTCGGCCCCCGCCCAGGCGGGCGGGGGCCGAAGCGGCACGGACGGTCCTCCGTCAGCGCGCCGTCTGCGCCACCCGCTGCGCCGGAACGGCGCCCCGCGCGGTCCGCGCGCCGGCGGAGGCACCAGCAGGGGCAGCAGGGGCAGCGGGGGAGGCGCCCAGCGCGGTGCCGCGGGTCTCCTCCGCCCACGCCACGCAGACCAGCAGCCCGAGGGCGGTGACCCCGGCGGCGATCAGCATGGTCGGGCCGGTGCCCAGCCCGGTCAGCGACAGCGGCAGCAGGTAGGTGCCGACGGCCGCGCCGATCCGGCTCACCGAGGTGGCGACGCCCACGGCGGTGGCCCGGATCTCGGTCGGGAACAGCTCGTTGGGGTACGTCCAGTCGAGCACGTTGGGCCCGCCGCACAGGAAGGCGTACGCGCACAGCGCCAGCAGCGCGATCGCGGCCGGGGCGGTGGGCCACACGCCCAGCAGCGCCAGCGGGACGGTCATCAGCGCGAAGGACCAGATGATGACGGGCCGCCGGCCGCGGGTGTCGATCAGGCGCAGCGCCGGGTAGCAGCCGAGCAGGAAGACCAGGCTGATCAGGCCGGTGCCGAGGGTCTCCATCACGGTGCCGCCCGGCATGCCGAAGGAGGAGAGGATCTGCGGGCCGAAGGTGAGCATCGCGAACAGCGGGCCGACCTGGCACATGAAGAACAGGCCGCAGAACAGGGTGCGGCGCCGGTAGGGCTGGGTCATCAGCAGGCGCAGTCCGGCGGGGCGGCCGCGCTCGGCCGGATCGGGCATCAGCTCCCGGCCGTCGACCCGGACCCCGAGGTGCTTCTCGACCACCCGCACCGCGTCGCCGACCCGCCCGTTGGCGGCCAGCCAGCGCGGCGACTCCGGCGAGCCGCGGCGGATCACCAGGAACACCACGCACAGCACCGTGGAGCTCGCCAGCATCCACCGCCAGCTGCCCGGCCCGGCCAGCTCCAGGAACAGGTAGCCCACCACGTAGGCGAGCACCGAGCCGGCGTACCAGGCGACGATCTGCTGCCCGAGCAGGCGGCCGCGCTTCTTGGCGGGCAGCCACTCGGCGAGCAGCGAGGTGGCGATGGGGTAGTCGGCGGCCACGGCCATGCCGAGTACGAAGCGCAGCAGGGTGATCGCCCACACCGCGTCCACCCAGAAGGAGAGCACCGAGCAGGCGACCATCACGAGCAGGTCGGCGGTGTACATCACCTCCCGGCCGATCTTGTCGGTCAGCACGCCGAAGAGCGCGCCTCCGACGAACATGCCGACCAGGGCGGCGGCGCCGATCAGGCTGACCTCGGCGGTGGAGAGTCCGAGGTCCGGGCGCATCCCGATCAGGGCGACGCCGACGATGCTCAGGATGTAGCCGTCGAGCAGGGGTCCGCCCGAACAGGCGAGGGCCAGCCTGCGGTGGAACGCGGTATACGGGGCGTTGTCGATGGTCTGGGACATGTACTTGGGGTCCTCCGGAGCGTACGGCACGCACTGCGCACCGTGCGCCGGGTAGACGGCAGGGGAAGACGCCGCCCACCTCGGACGGCGCCACCGCCCGGTCACAACGGGCGACCGTCCACGGTTGCCCCGGTTCCGAGGGGGCGCCACCGGGGCGAAGGTCGAGGGGATTCGCGACCAAGGTCCCGAAGCGGACGGGCCCTTCGCCCGTGCCGCCACGGCGCCCGCCCAGTCCCGCCACGGGGCCGCGCCGCCGGGCGCCGCGAACGCGCGCCGGACGTGACCCTGGTCACTTCGGACCGTCAACGGCCCCTGGAATGTGGCCCATTCCACACCGGGGCGGTGCCCGTCCGTACGGGACCGACCCCGCCGCGTCACCGCCGAGGTGCCGTCACGAGCCCGCCGTGAGCGCGGCGTCAGCCCGTTGTGAGCCCGTCGTCAGCTCCTCCCGGAGGGCCGCCCGAGCCCGCGCCCGCGCCCGCGCCCGCCAGCGGCACGGCGACGTCCGCGACGTGCTCCTGCGGCCCGGCGGTCGCCCAGTTCGGGTGGTACACCTCCCGGTTCGGCCCGCCCCGCCCGTACCCGCGGGCGGCGACCCAGGCGGCGACCGCGTCGTGGGCGGCGGCCATCGCGGCGGTGCGCCGGCGGGTCAGGGCGGTGTACGCCTCGCGGTGCGCGGGCTCGACGCGCACCGCGAACGGGCCGTGCGGCCCGACCGCGTTCGGGGTGGGGGCGCAGACCTCGACCAGGGCCTCGCAGTCCTCGCCCACCAGGCCGTGGTAGACCGCGAACAGCGGCCCCGACAGGCACGCCCCCGCCTCCCGCAGCCGGCCGAGCAGCAGCCCGGAGGCCTCGGCGAGGAAGCCGGGCAGCGCGGCGGCGTCCACGTGCCGCCGGACGAACAGGACGTGCTGCTCGGGCACGTCGCGCTCGGCGACCTCGAACACGGCCGTGCCCCGTCCGGCCAGGACCTCGCGGGCGTAGCCCACCGCCTCCCGGCGGGCCGCGTGCTCGGCCTCCCGCTCCCGCCAGTACGCCAGCAGCTCCCGCTCGCCCGCGTCGCCGTCCGACTCGGCCGCGTCCAGCACCGCCGCGATCCGCGCCAGCGGCAGCCCGGCGGCGCGCAGCAGCGCGATCCGCCGGGCCCGCTCGACCTGCGCCGGGCCGTACCACCGCACGCCGGTGCGCGGGTCGACCAGGGCGGGCGGCAGCAGCCCCCGCGCGCCGTAGAGCCGCAGGGCCTTGAGGCTGAGCCTGGTCCGGGCGGCGAGTTCGCCGATGGTGATCGTGTCGTCCTGCACGCCCGCCACTGTGCCCCCTGCCCCTGGGGGAGGGGCAAACGCCGAACACGGAAGGGGACGGACACGGAGAGGTGAGCCGCACCCCCTTTATGGCGGTACGTCAGCCTTCCCACCGGATCCGCCCGCCTGTTCGCGGCGCCGAGCGGGCCGGTTCACCGGCGCGTGAACTGGAGGCCGTCCGTGCACGGTTGACTTCCCGCGGCCTGGGAGGAAACGCCCCCGGGCCGCACCGTCCGCGGGCGAACGGCACTTCCGGCGCCCCGCACGCCGCCGGAGACGCCCGAGCCCGCCGCCGTACGAGGAGACCCCCATGCCACCCCCGCCCGCCGGCACCCGCACCCGCAGCCGCCGCCGCGCCCTGGGCGCGCTCGCGCTGGCCACCGCGCTGGCCGCCGGCCTGCCCGGCCTCGCCGCCCCCGCCTGGGCCGCACCGGTCCCCGCGCCGAGCCGGGCGCAAGCCGACCCCGGCCTGGTCCTGGACCGCCCCGGGGAGTCGGTGGTCACCCGCCGCGAGGTCACCCCCATCGCCCCCGGCCTGACCATGACCTCCTTCGACCGCCTCGGCGGCCCGGGCTGGATCCGCGGCAAGGTCCTCGTCGCCGACCTGGACACCAAGGGCCTGAGCGTCGACTACCTGTCCTCCGGCAAGGTGACCACCCGCCAGAGCGTCACCGACATGGCCCGCGGCGCCGGAGCCGTCGCCGCGATCAACGGCGACTACTTCGACATGAACGCCTCCGAGGCCCCCCTCGGCGTCGGCGTCTCCCGCAAGGACGGCCTGGTCCAGGCCCCCGTCGAGGGCTGGAACCAGGCCGTCACCGTCGGCACCGACGGCCTCGCCCGGATGGCCCAGGTCTTCCTGGAGGGCCACGCGAGCCTGCCCGGCGGCCGCGAGCTGACGCTGAACGGCGTCAACACCTACGGCCTGCCCGCCGACGGCGTCGGCGTCTTCACCCCCGCCTGGGGCGACGCCACCCGCGGCAACGTCGCCAACGGCTCCGCCGAGGTCGCCGAGGTCGAACTGCGCGACGGCCGGGTCACCGCCGTCCGCGACACGCTCGGCGCCGCCGTCCCCGAGGGCGCCACCGTCCTGGTCGGCCGCGAGGCCGGCGCCCGCGCCCTGCGCGACCTCAGGCCCGGCGACCGGGTCTCCGTCGGCTACCGTCCGCGCGCCTCCTTCGGCGAGGTCGCCGTCGCCGTCGGCGGCTACCAGGTCCTGGTCGCCGACGGCGTCGCCCAGCGCTCCGGCGAGAACGACGGCAACGAGCTCAACGCCCGTACGGCCGTGGGCTTCTCGGCCGACAACCGGCGCATGTACCTGGTCACCGTCGACGGCCGGCAGGCCGACAGCCCCGGCATCAGCCTGCCCGACCTCGCCGTCCTGCTGCGCGACATGGGCGCCCACAACGCGCTCAACATGGACGGCGGCGGCTCCGCCGCGATGGCCGCCCGCCTGCCCGGCGCCGAGCGGGCCGGCACCGTCAGCAGCCCCTCCGACAACGGCGGGGAACGCGCCGTCGCCAACGGCCTCGGCCTGTTCTCCACCCCCGGATCCGGCCAGGCCAGGGGCTTCCGGCTGCGCCCGGCCCCGGCCGTGGACACCGCCGCCCGCCTCTTCCCCGGCCTGCACCGCACCGTGCGCGCCCTGCCCCACGACGAGGCCTACGGCGCCGTCACCGCGACGCCGCCCGCCACCGCGTGGTCCACCGCCACCGGCGCCACCGCGAGCGTCGAGGGCCGCGGCCTGGACGCCGTCGTCACCGGCCGCGCCCCCGGCGCCGCCGAGGTCGCCGTCACCGCCACCGGCGCCGCGAAGGCCGTCCTGCCGCTGACCGTGCTCGGCCCGGCGGTACGCGTCAGCGCCGGCAGCGCGCCGATCGCCCTCGAAGGCGCCGGCGCCACCGCCCGCCTCACCGTCACCGGCTACGACGCGCTCGGCCACACCGCACCCGTCGAGGCCGCCGACGTCAAGGTCACCGGCGGCGAGGGCGTGGTCGAGACGAGCGCCGCCCCCGACGGCACCATCGCCCTCAAGGCCCTGGCCGACGGGAAGTCCGCCACCCTCAAACTGACCGTCGGCGCCCTGGAGAGCGCCGTCGCCGTCACCGTCGGCATGACCGAGAAGCCGTTCGCCGACTTCTCCGACGCCGCCGCCTGGAAATCCGGCAACGACCGCGCCCCCGGCGGCTCGACGGCCCCCGCCCCCGGCCCCGACGGCACCCACGGCCTGCGCCTGGCCTACGACTTCACCCACTCCACCGGCACCCGCGGCCAGTACGCCATCGCCCCCGAGGGCATCGTGCTGCCCGGCCAGCCCCGCTCCATCACGATGTGGATCGAGGGCGACGGCAACGGCGCCTGGCCGCGCGTCCAGTACCGCACCGCCGCCGGCGTCACCGCCAACCTCGACGCCCCGATGGTCACCTGGACCGGCTGGCGCAAGGTCGAGTTCCCCGTCCCCGCCGGCGTCCAGTACCCGCTCACCTTCCAGCGCTTCCGCCTGATGGAGACCAGCGCCGCCCGCTCCTACACCGGCGCCCTCACCCTCGCCGACCTGCGCGTCAAGGTCGCCCCCGACGTCGAACTGCCCGTCCAGCCCAAGGTCACCGACCCCGTCGTGCTCACCAACGGCACCGTCGACGGCCGCCCGCTGCGCGTCGCCGTCATGTCCGACGCCCAGTTCATCGCCCGCAGCCCCGACAGCGACATCGTCCAGGCCGCCCGCCGCACCCTGCGCGACATCGCCGCCGCCAAGCCCGAACTCCTCGTCATCGACGGCGACTTCGTCGACGAGGCCGCCCCCGCCGACTTCGCCCTCGCCCGCACGCTCCTCGACGAGTTTGACCAGCTCACCGGCCACACCGTCCCCTGGCACTACGTGCCCGGCAACCACGAGGTCATGGGCCCCGGCACCATCGACAACTTCAAGGCCGCCTTCGGCGACACCACCCAGGTCTTTGACGTCAAGGGCACCCGCTTCGTCACCCTCAACAGCTCGCTCGGCACCCTGCGCGGCAGCGGCTTCGACCAGATCGCCACCCTGCGCACCGCCCTCGACGGCGCCGCCCAGGACCCGTCCGTCACCGGCCTGCTGCTCTTCGAGCACCACCCCACCCGCGACCCGCTGCCCGACCAGGGCAGCCAACTCGGCGACCGCAAGGAGGCCGCCCTCGTCGAGCAGTGGCTCGCCGACTTCCGCACCAAGGGCAAGTCCGCCGCCATGGTCACCGGCCACGTCGGCGCCTTCCACGCCCAGAGCATCGACGGCGTCCCGCACCTGATCAACGGCAACTCCGGCAAGGGCCCCGCCGCCGAACCCGACCGCGGCGGCTTCACCGGCTGGACGATGCTCGGCGTCAACCCCGCCGCCGGCCGCGTCACCGACCCCTACGCCACCGCCGACGACGCCTCCGCCTGGCTGCGCGCCGAGGTCCGCGCCCGCGCCGACACCGTCGACCTCCAGGCCCCTACCGCCCTCGGCCTGCTCGAAACCGCCCCCGTCCACGCCACCTTCACCCAGGACGGCGAGCGCACCGTGCCCGTCGCCTGGCCCGTCACCGCCCAGTGGGGCGGCACCGCCGTGCACATCGGCACCGCCGCGAGCGCCCCGCGCACCGCCGTCGCCGCCTACGACCCGGCCACCGCCACCCTGACCGGGCTGCGCCCCGGCAGCGGGACGCTGAGCGTCACCGTCGGCGGGGTGAAGGCCGAACAGCCGCTCACCGTCGGCGCGTTGCCCGCCTGCACCACCACCGTGCGTGGCCGGCACTCCTCGCTCGCCGTCACCTCGGGCGTCACCTGCCTCCAGGGCGCCACCGTCGACGGCCCGGTCCTGGTGCAGCCCGGAGCCTCCCTGGTCGCGCTGGACTCCGTCCTGTCCGGCCCGCTCTCCGCCCGCGGCGCGACCACCCTGGTGCTGAGCGACACCACCGTGAACGGCCCGGTCGCCGTCAGCGGCACCACCGGCACCACGGCGATCCTGCGCGCCACCCTGTCCGGCCCGCTCCACCTCGCGCTCAACAAGGGCGCCACCCTGCTGGCCGGCAGCACCGTGCGCGGCCCGCTGGACTGCTCCGGCAACACCCCGGCCCCGGTGAACGGCGGCCTCGCCAACACCGTGAGCGGCCCGAAGGGCGGCCAGTGCGCGAAGCTGTGACCGACCGTCGGTGATACGCCGTCAGTGACCCACCGCAGGCCCGGACCGTGACGCACGGTCCGGGCCTGCGGTGCCGTTTCCTAGGTGGCCTGGTGGCGCTTGACGAGGTCCTGCACGGACGTGGGGACGGGGGTGCCCGGCGGGACGTGCTTGTCGGGGACGGGATCGCCGTACGTCTGGCGCACGGTGAGGGTGCCGCCCCAGGCGTGGGGGTAGTCCAAGTCCCGCTGGGTCTCGTGTTCGGGCCCCTCGGGGCGGGTCGCGATCTTGGCGTGGACGGTCGTCTCCTTCTCGTCGAGGTCGACGGAGAGGACCCCGATGGTGGGGTGATTCTGCCCGTCCGTGTTCAGGTCGGTGTCGTCGATGGGGCGCAGCTCGCTCCAGCGATTGGGGATGACCTGGTCGCTCAGCGCGTGGAAGCTCTTGGCGCGCAGGGAGGGGTCGACCTTCCTGGCGACGCCGTTGACGACGACGGAGCGGTAGTCGAGGGAGGTGCTGATGGCCGCGCGTCCGACGACGAGGCCGTCGATGACGGTGGCGGTCAGGCTGACGGACACGCCGTCATCGCTCCACAGGTGCTTCAGCGAGACCGGGATCCAGTCCGGGTAGTAGATGGACCCGTGCAGGTAGAGGAGCCTCCTGCCGTCTTCCTCGTGGTAGGCGTAGACCATGGGGACGCATCGGGGCCTGATCGTCAGCTGGCCGTCCAGGGTGGTGATCTCGAGGTGGGCGACGGTGCAGACGAAGCCCGCCTGGAGGACGGGGACCCAGTCGTTCGGGTCGGTGCTCGCCTGAGTCCTCTTGGCGAACGCCGCGGCGTCCGACGACCCTGTGACGGTGCCCGGTTCCTGGGACATGGCGGACATGGCGGTTCCTTCGCGACGGGGGTGGGGGAGGGGTCCGGCTCCGCGGGTGACGGGAGCGGGCCCGGAACACGGGTCATGCCTACGGCACGGCGGGCGCCCGACGGGCCCCAACGTGCGCGCGGCGGTGGCGGATCACCCCGCCAGAGCAACGGTCCCCGCAGGCCGCGACCGCGGGACGCCGGGACGTTCCGATGCGCCATCCGGCCGTCCACCGTTGGGACGGGAGCGCCCCGCGGCCGTGGCCGGCGGCTTCGGCCGGTCGGCTGACGGGGGCCGGTCGAGGCGGCCGGAAGAACGTTTCGGCTTTTCCGGCCGGTTGCCGGTGGGGGTAATTCCTCATACCGGCAAGGGGATTCACGGACCGGTGACGCCCATGCGTGTCCGGTCGGCGGCGGGCCGGGGCGCAACCATACTCGTGGACGCCGAGACCGGAGAGGCGATCCGAAAGGGGACGCCTCCGCGGCGGATGCGAAAGGGAGAGTCATGCCGGACAACGACGAGTACCCGAAGCCCCTCAAAGATTTCCTCGACAGGATCGACGACTGGTACCGCACCAATCACGAGGGCTTCAAGACCCTGTTCGACGCGACGATCGCCAACGTGGTGAAGTGTCCGGCCGACCCGACCGATCCCGATGGAAAGAAGGTGTACTACGACTGGCAGGGGAAGGGCATCGAGGATCTGAAGAAGTTCTTCGCGGAGTGGTACACCAACTGGACCACGACGAAGCCCAACGACGGCCTGGACTACATCGAGAAGTTCAGCTGGCTCACCTACGAGAACGACTACGGGATGGTCTTCGTGACCTGCGGTCCCGGCCTGGAGATGACCAAGGACTTCACCAACCTGCAGGGCGACCAGATGGACGACACGGGGAAGGACGGGCAGAAGCTCATCAAGCTCTGGGAGAGCGAACTCGGCACGAGGATGGAGGACTTCAAGGACGGCCCCTGGGCCACCTTCAACCAGTTCTTCATCCGGGAGCTGAAGGACGGCAAGCGCCCGATCGACGCCCAGGACGACAACAGCGTGGTGGTCGCCCCGACCGACTGCGTCATCAACATGATCGTCGACGACCTGGCCGAGGAGACGCCGATCCCGGTCAAGACGGTCACCATGAACGTCAAGCAGCTGCTCGCCGGTTCCGAGTACTACAAGAGGTTCGTCCCCAGGGAGGAGAGCGGAAAGACGGTGCCCGGGGGCACCGCCGTGTCGTGCATCCTGATGCCCGACACCTACCACTGGTACCACGCGCCGGTAGCGGGTGAGGTCGTGGAGTCCCACGACGACGTCCACGGAATCTACTACGGGATGCGGGACTTCCCCGAGCTCCTCAACAAGGGGAACGTCGGCTACGGGTTCGACTACGAGATGTTCGACACCTTCCGCCGCGGATACCTCATCTTCAGGACGATGTTCACCGACCCCAGGGGGGGCAAGCACGAGACGCACGTGGCGATGGTGACCGTCGGCCTCAACTCGATCGGCTCCGTGCAGTACGAAGCGGACTTCAAGAACCCCCAGAAGCCCGTCCCGGTGACGAAGGGCCAGAAGATCGGGAACTTCCAGTACGGCGGCTCCCTGAACATCCTGCTGTTCGAGCACGGCCGCTTCCCGGCTCTGCAGCTGCACATGGGGCAGCGCATCGGGACCCTTGAGGACCCGGAGCGGACGAACGGGCTGTTCAGCCACCCCCACCACGCGCAGTCCCGCCGGGGCATCCCGTTCGCCCGGTGATCCTGCTGATCCCGTCGATCCCGTTGATCCGCCCCCGAACGAAGGACTGAACCATGGACCCGGACGATCTCGTCACGTCGATCCCGGCGAACCTCCTCGACACCAAGAGCCTCGAGCTGGGGATCCGCTCCTACGCGGGGCGCGTACAGCTCGACGGCACGGGCACCGCGAAGAACAACCTCTTCTACTGGTTCTTCGAGAGCCAGACCTGCAGCCCCCACGTGCCCGTCGCCGACCAGCAGGACCTGATCAGCGCCACACCGCTGGTGATCTGGCTCAACGGAGGCCCCGGCGCCTCCTCGCTGATCGGGCTCTTCCTGGAGAACGGCCCGCTGACCATCACCGAGGACACCGTCGGGACCGTGTCGCTGACCACCACCAGCTGGAACCAGGAGGCGCACCTCCTCTACTGGGACCAGCCCCTGGGCGCCGGGTACAGCCACTCCGACGATCCCAAGCACGACGAGTACGTCGAGGACGAGGCCGAACTAGGCCACATGTTCTGGCAGGCGCTCCAGAAGTTCTTCCAGCTGCACCCCGAGTACGCGCAGTGCCCGCTGTACGTCTGCGGCGAGAGCTACGCCGGCAAGTACGTGCCGGCGATCGCCCTGGAGATCGACAAGCAGAACGGGCGGAAGGCGGGACAGCACATCGACCTGCGCGGGATCGCGGTGGGCAACGGCTGGATCACCCCCGAGCTCTCGCTGGGCCTCATGATCGACTACGTCTACACCACCGGATTCATCGGCCTCGGCCAGCGCGAGGAACTGCTCCGGGACTACGCGAAGGTCCAGGCCGAGATCAAGGAAGGCAGCCTGGCCGAGGCCACCAAGGACGGCAACGCCCTGGTGGACAAGACCCTGGCCTACGGCGGGAAGTTCGACATCTACGACGTCCGGGGGTGGAAGGGCCTGCCCTGGGAGACGCTGAAGGCGTACCTGAACACCGATCCCGTCAGGAAGGCCCTGCACGTGCCGCTCGGGCTCGAGTGGACGTGCGAGGACAACAGCGGCCCGGTGGCCGATGCCCTGGTAGAGGACAACATGGCGGACGCGTCCGACAAGTACGGCGCGCTCATCGACAAGAGCGACGGGGGCGCCAAGCGCTACAAGGTGCTGCTCTACACCGGGAACTTCGACACCGCCTGCGGCTTCCGGAGCACCGAGGAGATCCTCGACAGGCTCATGCGGGACCGCGACCCGGAGTGGCACGGCGCGCCCCGCCTGATCTGGCAGCAGCCGCCGGGCGACCCCAAGGGCTTCGTCCGTCAGCGCGGCAACCTGACGCAGGTGTCCATCCCCGACTCCGGTCACGAGGTGCCGGCGTACCAGCCGGAGATCTGTCGGGAGATGCTCTACAACTGGCTCTTCGAGCGTCCCTTCCACGGGCACGACCCGCAGGGACCGCTCGCGTAGCGGACCGGCGACGGCGCCGGGGAGTTGATCGGACGGCGGGGCGGCACTGCGGTTGCGCCCCCCCCGGCGTGGTGCCGGCCGGGCGGGGGGGGGTTGGCCACTCCGCAAAAACATTAAAAATTTATAAAAGAGCAA
>NZ_JBSFJC010000090.1:0-36738 GCF_053597855.1 Kitasatospora sp. NPDC001225 | reverse complement strand
TCCGCGGAGACCACCACGGTGTGGGACACCCCGGGGGTGTTGTCCACGAAATTGGTGATCAGCCAGTTCAGGTTCTGTGCGGCCTGGCTCATCTGGTTCAACTCAACGCTCCTGGTGATCTGCGCCGTTGCCGTCGCTCCGGCCACCGAAACTATCGAATCCGGGCTGCTGGGCACCATGCTGGTGGCCCGCCTGGTTGGCGGCCTGCTCGGCCCCGGCGCGGCGGCCCTGCTGGATGCCGCGGCGCAGGTTGGTCAGTCGGCCGCGGACCTCCTCGGGGGCCCGGGAGACCTGCGGGCCGGTCAGCGGCGAGGCCTCGGCGGTGCCGGAGACCAGGTTGGCCTGCGGGGTCCGCCGGGGCAGGCCCGACATGGTGACACCGCTGGTCGAGGGCTCGCGGATCTGCTCGGCGCGGCGCCAGCGCTCGTCGTTCGCGGACGGACGCCACGGCGCGTCGCCGGTGCCCGGCTGCGGCTGGCCCTGCGGCTGCTGCTGGTTCTGCTGCGGCTGGCCCTGCGACTGCTGCGGGGCCTGCTGCTGCGGAGCCGGCTGGGGAGCCCGCTGCTCGTCGGCCGACGGCTGGAACTCCGGTGCGGCGGTGCCGGGGCGGCGCGGCTGGTACGGCCGCGGCCGCGCCTGCTGCGAGCCGTCGGACTGCGGGAACCAGGGCTGCTCCTCGCCGCCCGGTCGGCCCACGGCCTCGGACGGGCCGGTCGGCAGCGCCATCGGCTCCTGGTGCGGCAGCGGAAGCGGCTGCGGCTGCTGCGGGGCCTGCTCCTGGCGCACCGGCTCCGGACGCGGCGGGTTCGGCACGTTCGGCAGCACCGGCTCGACCAGGCCGAGGCCCAGCGGGTCGCGCGGGTCGATCTGGCTGGCCTCGAAGCGCGGACGGGCGAACTGCTGGGTGCTCTCCACCGGCGCCGGCTCGGCCGACGGCAGCGGCTGGGGCTGCTGCGGGGCCTGCGGCGGCAGCTGCGGCTGGCGGTCGCGCTGCGGCGCGTCCGGGCCGGGGCGCTGCGGACCGCGCGTGCCCTGGGCGGCGGGCCGGCCGGGGGCGCCGGGGCCCTGCGGGGCCGGACGGCGCTGCGGCAGGCCGTCCTGCGGACGGTTGCCCGGACGGGCGCCCTGCTGCGGCGCGCCGGGGCCACCGGGACCGCCGGGGCGGCCGTGCTGCGGCTGCTCGCCGGTCCGGGCACCCGGACCGCCGTCGAACCCGCCGGCGGGACGCGGACGTTCCTGGCCGGGCCGGCCGGGCAGGCCGGGCTGGGACTGACCGGCCTGCGGCTGGCCCTGCTGCGGCTGACCGGGCTGGCCCTGCTGGCCGGGCTGCTGCTGACGGCCGCGGCGGGGCAGGCCGTTCGGGCCGCTCTGCGGCGGGCCCTGGCGACCCGGGGCGCGCTGCGGCAGACCGCCCTGCTGGGCCTGCTGCGGAGCCTGCTGGTTCTGCTGCTTCTGCGGGGCCTGCTGCTTCTGCTGCGGCTGGGCGGGCCGCTGGCCCTGGCCCTGCTGACCGCCGCCCTGCGGGGCGGGGTTCTCCCGCAGCGACTGGCCGACCTTGCGGGTCGGCAGACCGCCGCCGGACGCACCCGGACCGCCCGGCGCACCGGGACCGCCCGGCGCACCCGGACCGCCCTGCGCGCCCGGGCCGCCCTGCGGACCGGGACCGGTCGGAGCGCCCGGACCGCCCTGGCCGAGCTGCGGACGGCCGCCCTGCGGGGCACCGGCGGCCGGACCGCCCTGGCCGAGCGCGGCCGGACCGTTCTGGCGGCCGGGCGGCACCTGGCGCTGCTGGCGCGGCGTCGGGGTGACCCCGCGCTGCTGCTTGCCCTGGCCGGAGCCGGGCCGGCCGGCGCCGCGGCGGTCGCCCGAATTGGTGACGTCCACCGGGAGCATGACCAGCGCGGTGGTGCCGCCGGAGTCGCTGGGGCGGAGCTGGATGCGGATGCCGTGTCGCAGGGACAGGCGGCCGACCACGAAGAGGCCCATGCGGCGGGAGACCGAGACGTCCACCGTCGGCGGGTTGGCGAGGCGCTCGTTGATCTCGGCGAGGTCGTCGGGGCTCAGGCCGATGCCGGTGTCGTGGATCTCGACCAGGACGCGGCCGTCCGGCAGCGCGTGGCCGGTGACCCGGACGCGGGTCTGCGGGCTGGAGAACGAGGTGGCGTTCTCCAGCAGCTCGGCGAGCAGGTGGACGAGGTCGTTGACGACGCGGCCGGCGACCTCGGCCGACGGCACGGCGGCGAGCTCGATGCGCTCGTACTGCTCCACCTCGGAGGCGGCGGCGCGGAGCACGTCGACCAGCGGGACGGGCCTGGTCCAGCGGCGGCCCGGGTCCTCACCGGCGAGGACGAGGAGGTTTTCGCCGTTGCGGCGCATGCGGGTCGCGAGGTGGTCCAGCTTGAAAAGGTTGGCCAGCTGGTCCGGGTCCGCCTCGCGGCTCTCCAGCTCGGAGATGAGCGACAGCTGGCGCTGGATGAGGCCCTGGCTGCGGCGCGAGAGGTTGGTGAACATCGCGTTGATGTTGCCGCGCAGGAGGGCCTGCTCGGCGGCGAGGCGGACGGCCTCGCTGTGCACCATGTCGAACGCGTGGGCCACGTGGCCGATCTCGTCGGTGGAGTCGACGGCGACCGGCTCGACCGTGGTGTCGACGTCGTGCGGGTCGGCCTCGGAGAGGGTCTTGACCAGCTCGGGCAGACGGCGCTCGGCGACGTCCTCGGCCGCGGCCTGGAGGCGGGTCAGCGAGCGCACCATCGAGCGGGCGATCAGACCGGCGCCACCGAGGGCGACGAGCAGCACCAGGGCGACCGCGACACCGATGATCAGGGCGTCGGCGTCGGCCTGGGACTGGAGGTCCTGGGCCTTTCCGTCCAGGTTCTCGATGAGCTTGGACTCGATCCGGCGCTCGGCGGTGATCTTGGAGCTGGCCTTCTCGTACCAGTCCTTGTAGCTGACCGCCTCGGTCTGGCGGATGCCGCTCTGGGTGAGGATCGTGGAGGCGTAGCGGTCGGCGTCGGCGACCACCGAGTTGTAGCTCAGCTGGCTGCGCAGGTTGTCCAGGTCGTGCGCGGTGTAGATGTTGTTGAAGCTCGCGATCGCGTTGTCGTACGAGCTGCGCAGACGGATACCGAAGGACTCGTCGCTGGGGCTGAGGTCCGGGGTCTTCGGGTTGGCGAGCGCGGCGCTGATCAGGGCCCGCTGCTGCGAGGTCGCGTTCTTCGCCAGCGAGAACTGCTGGAGCGCGCGGGTGGAGACGACCAGGTCCTTGTTGTTCGACGCGAGCGCGATGTCCTGGGTGATGGACAGCAGGTCTCGGATGATCACGTCGTAGGCGGTGATCGTCGACTGGATGTTCTGGTTGTTCTGGTACGGCAGGCTGCGGGTGTCCGCGATCGAGTTCAGGTCCTTGCGGATCTGGAGCAACAGCGCCTTGCCGCCGGACAGTTCGAGGTTCTCGAACTTGTCGGAGGACGCGGTGAAGGTGCGGCTCAGGTCGTCGGTGGACTTGCGGGCCGCGACGATGTCGTCGTCCAGCGGGGCGGTCGGGTCGTGGGTGATCGGGCCGGCGCTGATGTCGCGCTCGGTCTGCAGCGCGTCCGCGAGGTTGGTCGCCTTCTTGGCCAGGTCGGACAGGTTGGCCATCTGGGCGAGTTGCTGCGAGTTCTCCATCGAGGTCTGGATGCGCAGGCCACCGAGGACCAGCGAGACCATCACGGGGAGGGCGAGCAGCGCGATCAGTCGGGTGCGGATGCGCCAGTTGCGCATCGCGAGCCGGTTCAGACCGGTGGCGCGGCGCCTGGTCAGCGAGGTCCGGAGTTTGTCCCGGGCGGACTTCCGCTCCTGCCCGTCCTCCTCCGGTGGCCCGAGGGCCTCGGGTGTCACCGGCTCGGCCGGGCCGCCGGGGGCCGCCGCCTGTTGGGGGGCTGCCACAGGCTCGCGCGACTCCGGGTTCCCCGCGGCGCCGCTACCCCTTTTGAAACGTCCCTGCACTGGCGTCGCAACCTCTGGACCGGGCGTCCCGCCGCGTCGCCACGGCCTGGACGGTGTCGAGTTTCCATCCGCCCCCCGGCCGGTCCGGGAGAGCGGGCACCGGGGTGGACCACTCCCTACCCACGGTCCGTCGCATTCCAGCACAGCCGGGGAATCCCAACAAGGGCCGCAGGTACCGGGGGTCCGGCGCTACCGACCGCTTGTGCGATCTCACTGACTGTGCGGTAACAGGACCGGAATACCGCCTTTTTCGGACACTCGCCGGATACATGCCAAGCAGACCCGGGATCGGGAAGAGTCACAGACCTTCCGGAATGCCCCTTATCGGGTGGAATGTCGGAAAGTCCCGGAGCGACGATATGTCGGATATCTGTATTTTGCTCGTCAATTTGTGAGCAAAATCACAGTCTAATGTGTAGCTTTGGTCACGGTCTCTATGGAATGAGATCTCGTAACCTGGCTGTCTCCGGAGCACGGCCCCGATCAGCCTGCCCAGAACCCCTCCGAATCAATCGGAATCCATCAGGCCGGTGCCGATCCGCCGCGGTCGGCCAGGCCATGACCACGAGGTGCTCTCGATGTCCCAGGCGAAGAACGCCACCAAGTCCACGCTGTCCTGCCGCCCCACGGCGAACCCGCGCCGGACGACGCTGGCCTCGGTCGAGGACTTCAGCACGATCCCGGGTGCCCGCAAGCCCGAGGACGTCCTGACCTACGGCACCGAGCTGCCGGCCGCCACGGCCAACCCGCGCCGCACCCAGCTGATGGTCGCCCCGGTCGTCGTCCCGCAGGACTGACCCCGCACGGCACCGCACCGCACCGCGCCGAGGGCGCCGTCGTCACACCGGTGGCGGCGGCGCCCTCGGCGTCGCGCGGTGCGCGCTTCCGTCCCGACCGTCCTGAACAGGGGCAAAGCGGTCAGCCGGGGCCCCACGCGATAGCCTGGAGGCCGATTGACGGGGCCGCGCCCACTGCGGGCGGGAGCCCTCCAGCGCCCGGGCGCGCCCCGGGCGGCCGACGAAGCGAGGGGTAGCCCAGCCGTGCGCATTGCCAGGTTTTCCGTCCGGGAAGGGAGCCCTGCCGCCGGCAGCGTCTCCTTCGGCGTAGTGGAGGGCGACCCTTCCCGGCCCGAGTCGCTGGTCGTCCACGCGCTGGCCGGCCACCCGTTCGGCCAGCCCCAGCCCACCGGCGAGAGCTACCGCTTCCAGGACGTCCGGCTGCTCAGCCCGATGCTCCCGAACAAGATCGTGGCGGTCGGCCGCAACTACGCGGCGCACGCGGCGGAGCTGGGCAACGACGTCCCGGACGTCCCGCTCACCTTCTTCAAGCCGTCCACGTCGGTGATCGGCCCGACCGAGAGCATCGCCTACCCGCCGTTCTCCTCGGACGTCCACCACGAGGCCGAACTCGCCGTGGTGATCGGCCGGATGTGCCGCGAGGTGCCGCTGGACCGGGTGCCCGAGGTGATCCTCGGCTACACCTGCGCCAACGACGTCACCGCCCGGGACGTCCAGCAGCGCGAGGGCCAGTGGGCCCGGGCCAAGGGCTTCGACACGGCCTGCCCGCTGGGCCCGTGGATCGAGACCGACCTCGACCCGAGCGACCTCGCGATCACCTGCACGGTCAACGGCGAGCTCCGCCAGACCGGCCGCACCTCCCTGATGGTCCGCTCGGTCGCCGAGCTGGTCGTCCACATCTCCGAGGCCATGACGCTGCTGCCCGGCGACGTCATCCTCACCGGCACGCCCGCAGGGGTGGGCCCCCTCAACGTCGGCGACGAGGTCGCCGTCTCCATCGAAGGCATCGGCACTCTCACCAACAAGGTGATCAAGCGTGGCTAACACTGACCCGGCCGTCCGGGTTCGCTTCTGTCCCTCCCCGACCGGCAACCCCCACGTGGGCATGGTCCGCACGGCCCTGTTCAACTGGGCCTACGCCCGCCACAACGGCGGCACGCTGGTCTTCCGGATCGAGGACACCGACTCCGCCCGCGACTCCGAGGAGTCGTACAACCAGCTGCTCGACGCGATGCGCTGGCTCGGCCTGGACTGGGACGAGGGCCCCGAGGTCGGCGGTCCGGACGCGCCGTACCGGCAGTCGCAGCGGATGGACATCTACGCCGATGTCGCCCGCCGCCTGCACGAGGCCGGCCACGCCTACCACTGCTACTGCTCCACCGAGGAGCTGGACGCCCGCCGCGAGGCCGCCCGCGCGGCCGGCAAGCCCTCCGGCTACGACGGCCACTGCCGCGAGCTGACGGAGGAGCAGGTCGCCGTCTACAAGCTGGAGAAGCGCGAGCCGATCCTGCGCTTCCGGATGCCCGACAAGACCCTCTCCTTCGACGACCTGGTGCGCGGCACGCTCACCTTCGAGCCGGAGAACGTCCCGGACTACGGCATCGTCCGGGCCAACGGCGCCCCGCTGTACACCCTGGTCAACCCGGTGGACGACGCCCTGATGGGCATCACCCACGTGCTGCGCGGCGAGGACCTGCTGTCCTCCACCCCGCGGCAGATCGCGCTGTACGCCGCGCTCGCCGAGATCGGCGTCGGCGACGGCACCACCCCGCGCTTCGGCCACCTGCCGTACGTGATGGGCGAGGGCAACAAGAAGCTCTCCAAGCGCGACCCGCAGTCCTCGCTCAACCTGTACCGCGAGCGCGGCTTCATCCGCGAGGGCCTGCTCAACTACCTGTCCCTGCTGGGCTGGTCGCTGGCCGAGGACCGCGACCTGTTCGACATGGACGAGATGGTCGCCGCCTTCGACGTCGCCAAGGTGAACGCCAACCCGGCCCGCTTCGACCTGAAGAAGTGCGAGGCGATCAACGCCGAGCACGTCCGCCGGCTGGCCCCGGAGGACTTCGTCCGCCGCCTGGTGCCGTTCCTCCAGGGCGCCGAGCTGCTGCCGGCCGAGCCCACCGCCGAGCAGCTGGACCTGCTCGCCAAGGTGGCGCCGCTCACCCAGGAGCGGATGGTCGTGCTGAGCGAGATCGTGAACATGGCCGGCTTCCTGTTCGTGGCGCCGGAGAAGTTCGCCCTCGACGCGGACGACGCCGCCAAGGTGCTGACCGCGGACTCCCGCCCGGTGTTGGAGGCCAGCATCAAGGCGCTGGAGGAGCTCGCGGACTTCACCCCGGAGCCGATCCAGGCCGCGCTGCGGGAGGCGCTGGTGGAGGGGCTGGGCATCAAGCCCAAGTTCGCCTTCACGCCGCTGCGGGTGGCCGTCACCGGCCGACGGGTCTCCCCGCCGCTGTTCGAGTCCATGGAGCTGCTGGGCCGCCCGGAGACGCTGCGACGGCTGCGTGCCGCCCTGGACGCCCTCCCGGCCGCCTGAGGCGCCCTCCTGGGCGCTCGCTGACGGATCCCTGCCGGACCGGCCCTCCACGGGCCGCCGAGCAGGCCGCGGGCCCGGCCTCGTGCCGGGCCCGCGGCGTACCCGGAGGTCATCCGCAGGCCTCCCGCAGGCCGCCCGGGGTTATCGATTTTGGAGCCGGGGCCGACGTCGGGTAATGTTCTTTCTGCGCCGCCCGGGAGGGAACGGACGAGGGAACGAAAGCCCCTCGGAAGGGGCCGACCGAGAGGCGCAACGCCTGAGAAGGGCCCGCAGGGGTTCAACTCTGGTGGGGTATGGTGTAATTGGCAGCACGAGTGATTCTGGTTCATTTAGTCTAGGTTCGAGTCCTGGTACCCCAGCGCAGTATGTGAGTACAGCACACAAAAGAAGATCAAGCCCCCGTTGTGTAGCGGCCTAGCACGCTGCCCTCTCACGGCAGTAGCGCCGGTTCGAATCCGGTCGGGGGTACGGATCCCGCAAGGGATCACCTGGAAGCCCCCGTTGTGTAGCGGCCTAGCACGCTGCCCTCTCACGGCAGTAGCGCCGGTTCGAATCCGGTCGGGGGTACGGATCCCGCAAGGGATCGCCAGGAAGCCCCCGTTGTGTAGCGGCCTAGCACGCTGCCCTCTCACGGCAGTAGCGCCGGTTCGAATCCGGTCGGGGGTACTTCAGAGCAGGAAGCCGGTGGGCTCGCCCATCGGCCCTTGCTTTGTGTGGGGTATGGTGTAATTGGCAGCACGAGTGATTCTGGTTCATTTAGTCTAGGTTCGAGTCCTGGTACCCCAGCCAGAAATTGGAAAGGCCCCGGTTGTCCGGGGTCTTTTTCGTTGTGCGTCGAAGGCTTTCCGAAAGGGCCCCACCCGGTCACGGGTGGGGCCCTTTCGGCGTTCCGCGAGGCCTCCGCGCGACCCTTCCCGGGGGTCTCCGCAGGCTCCTCCGGGCAGCCCTCGCGGAGCCTCCGCGGAGCCCGGCCGGCCAGGGGCGGACGGGGGGGCGGACGGGGGGTCGCGCACTGTCCATGCGCTAAGACCGCGATCTCACTCCGCGAGACACAAGTTCAATCTCCGGCGAAAAGCGCCACTCTGGACGGGAGCGGCCCGGGAGTCTCAGGGCGGCGCACACGCTTTGACCTCGACGACACGAGAAGGCCGGCAACGCGGCCGGCTGGAGGGAATCCGATGGGACGGACACTCGCAGAGAAGGTCTGGGACGACCACGTCGTGCGGCGCGCGGAGGGCGAACCCGACCTCCTCTTCATCGACCTCCACCTGCTCCACGAGGTCACCAGCCCGCAGGCCTTCGACGGGCTGCGGCTGGCCGGCCGTACGGTCCGCCGCACCGATCTGACGATCGCCACCGAGGACCACAACACCCCCACCCTCGACATCGACAAGCCGATCGCCGACCCGGTCTCCAAGGTGCAGCTGGAGACGCTGCGCAGGAACGCCGCCGAGTTCGGCGTCCGGATCCACTCGCTCGGCGACGTCGAACAGGGCGTCGTGCACGTCGTCGGCCCGCAGCTCGGCCTGACCCAGCCCGGCATGACCGTGGTCTGCGGCGACTCCCACACCTCGACCCACGGCGCTTTCGGCGCGCTGGCGTTCGGCATCGGCACCAGCCAGGTCGAGCACGTGCTGGCCACCCAGACCCTGCCGCTGGCGCCGTTCCGGACCATGGCGGTCACCGTCGAGGGCGACCTGCCCGAGGGCGTCACCGCCAAGGACCTGATCCTGGCCGTCATCGCGAAGATCGGCACCGGCGGCGGCCAGGGCTACGTCCTGGAGTACCGCGGTTCGGCGATCCGGAGCCTCTCCATGGAGGCCCGGATGACCGTCTGCAACATGTCGATCGAAGCCGGCGCCCGGGCCGGCATGATCGCTCCGGACGAGACGACCTTCGCCTACCTCCAGGGCCGCCCGCACGCCCCGCAGGGCGAGGACTGGGACGCCGCCGTCGCGTACTGGCGGACCCTGGGCACCGACGAGGACGCGGTCTTCGACCACGAGATCTTCATCGACGCGAGCGAGCTGACCCCCTTCGTCACCTGGGGCACCAACCCGGGCCAGGGCGCCCCGCTGGGCTCGAACGTGCCGGACCCGGCCTCCTTCGCCGACCCGCAGGAGCGCCTGGCCGCCGAGAACGCCCTGACGTACATGGGCCTGGAGGCCGGCACCCCGCTGCGCGAGGTGAAGGTCGACGCGGTCTTCGTCGGCTCCTGCACCAACGGCCGGATCGAGGACCTGCGGGCCGCCGCGGCCGTCGTGGAGGGCCGCCGGATCGCCGACGGCGTACGGATGCTGGTCGTCCCCGGGTCCGTCCGGGTCGCGCTCCAGGCCGTCGAGGAGGGGCTGGACAAGGTGTTCACCGCGGCCGGCGCCGAGTGGCGCCACGCGGGCTGCTCGATGTGCCTGGGCATGAACCCCGACCAGCTCGCCCCGGGGGAGCGCTGCGCCTCCACCTCGAACCGCAACTTCGAGGGCCGGCAGGGCAAGGGCGGCCGCACCCACCTGGTCTCCCCGCAGGTCGCCGCCGCGACCGCCGTGCTGGGCCGCCTCGCGTCCCCCTCCGACCTGACCGCCGACGTCGCTCCCGTGGAGGCCTGAGCCATGGAGAAGTTCACCACCCACACCGGCCGGGCCGTCCCGCTGCGCCGCAGCAACGTGGACACCGACCAGATCATCCCCGCCCACTGGCTCAAGAAGGTCACCCGATCCGGTTTCGAGGGCGGCCTGTTCGAAGCCTGGCGCAAGGACGAGTCGTTCATCCTCAACCGGCCCGAGCGGCAGGGCGCCACGGTCCTGGTGGCCGGTCCCGAGTTCGGCACCGGCTCCTCCCGGGAGCACGCCGTCTGGGCGCTCCAGAACTACGGCTTCCACGCGGTCATCTCGTCGCGCTTCGCCGACATCTTCCGGGGCAACTCCCTGAAGAACGGCCTGCTGACGGTCGTCCTGCCGCAGGAGACCGTGGAACGGCTCTGGGCGCTCACGGAGAGTGACCCTTCGGCCGAGATCACCGTCGACCTGGAGGCGCGCGAAGTACGGGCCGAAGGCGTCACGGCGGCCTTCGAACTGGACGACAACGTCCGGTGGCGGCTGCTCAACGGGCTGGACGACATCAGCATCACGCTGCGGAACGAGGCCGACATCGCGGCCTTCGAGGAGACCCGTCCGGCCTTCAAGCCCCGTACTCTGCCGGTCGCCTGAGTTCCCCTCAGAACAAGCATTCTGACGATCCACCGCGTGGCCCGTGCCCCCCTCGGGGGGGCCGGGCCATCCGTCGTTCCGGAGCACGAGTTAGCGCCGGGGCCCGCCCCGGATTGCCCATTTGGCTTTGCGGAAGAGGGGCCCGCGCAAGTACAACTGCGGGTAGATGGCACAATCAGTACATGCACCGGCACCATGAACCTCCGTACGCGGGCGGCGAACCCGCGACTGAGGACTCCATGGGCCGGCCATCCGAACGCCGAATTGACGACCGGCCGGACGTCACCTCCGCACCAGCTGAGGGGCCGGACGACCAGGAAGTCGTAGCGCTCTACGCGCTTGTGGCCGAGCGGTTGAAGCAAGCTCACGCCCGCGTGCATGCGCTGAACGTGTCTGCCGATGCAAAGACCGCTCTCACCCGTCAACTCCTCATCGTCACCGAGACCGCCAAGCGCGATCTTCCGGAGGCGGCAAGGCGGTTGAGTCGCTTTGTACATGACCTCGACGAGGGGCCCCCGCCGCTCGACTGAGGTCGCCGACGCGCAAATCCATTGCGACACTAGGGTGATTCGCGCGTTTGGTAATTGAAAGTCCGCAGATACATACCTAACGTGCGAAAAGAACGGATGGAATCATCCGGCGCCCGTTTCCGAAGGGGAAGACGTGAACAAGGCTCAGCTTGTCGAAGCGGTGGCCGAGCAGCTGGGCGGTCGCAAGGCTGCCGCAGAGGCCGTCGACGCAGTGCTCGACACCATGGTCCGTGCCGTTGTGGCCGGTGACCGGGTCTCGGTGACCGGGTTCGGCACCTTCGAGAAGGTGGAGCGCTCCGCGCGCTTCGCCCGCAACCCGCAGACCGGCGAGCGCGTCAAGGTCAAGAAGACCTCGGTCCCGCGCTTCCGTCCGGGCCAGGGCTTCAAGGACCTGGTCAGCGGCAGCAAGAAGCTGCCGAAGGAAGGCCCCTCGGTGAAGAAGGCCCCCAAGGGCTCCCTCACCCCGGGCAAGAGCGGCGTGGCCGCCACCCCGGCCGCCAAGCGTGCCGCCACCAAGCGCGCCGCCGCCGCTGCCGCCGCCCCGGCCGCCAAGAAGGCCGCCGCCAAGAAGACGGCGACCACGGCCGCCGCCAAGAAGGCGACCACCACGGCCGCCGCCAAGAAGACCACGGCGACCGCCAAGAAGTCCGCCGCGAAGACCACCGCCGCGAAGACGACGGCCGCGAAGACCACCGCCGCCAAGAAGGCGACGGCGACCGCGACCAAGGCCGCCGCCACCAAGAAGACGGCCGCCGCGAAGAAGGCGACCACCACGGCCGCCGCCAAGAAGACCACGGCCACCGCCAAGAAGGCGGCCGCCACCGCCAAGAAGACGGCGCCGGCGAAGAAGACCGCCACCCGCAAGACCACCGCGCGCAAGACCTCTGCCAAGTAAGTCCCGCGCGACCGTCTTCGGACGGCCTTCGGCCCAGAGCCGCGGCACCCCCCCTCCCGTGAATTCGCGGAGACCGGTCGCCGCGGCTCTTTCGATTTCCGGGCGCTTAGTCAGGAATCCGCGGCGTGCGTCGGCAGGGGGCGGTTCCGAGCGGGGTGGCGGGGTGCGGGCCGGTCCCCGGCGGGCCCGGTCGGGCCCGAAGGTTCCGGCGGCGTGGGTGGAGCCCGACGGGGCCGTCAGCCCTCGGCGGGGTCGGGGAAGGTCTGGAGCGTCACGAAGACCACCCGGCGGGCCTCGCCGGTGCCCTCGGTGCGGATCCGCACCCGCTGTCCGGGGCGCAGCAGCCGCAGGCCGCCGGCGTCGAAGGCGGCCGCGTCGAACGGCACCGGGGTCCCGTCGTCGAGCAGCACGGAGCCGGCCCGGGTGGCGGGGTCGAAGGTGAACGCGGTGGCCTGCATGCGTGCAGCATAGCGAGCGGCCCCGCCCGGGCCGGGGAGCAGGTCGGCGCCGGGCCGGGCGGGCTCCGGAGGGGCCGGGACGGGCTCAGCGCAGGCTCAGGCGGGCGAACAGCGCGCTGGTGTGCGGGCCGAGGCCGAGCGCCGCGGCCTCGCCGAGGTCCGTCCCGGTGTCCACGTCCCGGCGCACCGACTCCACGTCCGGCAGGCGCAGTTCGAGCGCACCGCCGGCCGCGTGCCGGGCCCGTGAGCCGTCCCCGAAGGCGGGGGAGAGCGGGCGCCCGGGCGCGCAGGCGAGCAGGGTGGTGCCGAGGCCGGGGGAGTCCGGCAGGAAGGCCCGGCCGTCCGGCGGCACCGCGCCCAGCACCCGGGCCAGTTCGGCCGGGCGCAGCGCCGGGAGGTCCGCCGAGAGCGCCGCCAGCGGGGCCCGCGGGGCCAGGGCCAGGGCGGCCGCGGCGCCGTGCGCCAGGGCCCGGTTGAGGCCGCCGCCGGGCTCGTCGGCGACCACCAGGGCGCCGAGCGCGGCCAGCCGGGCGCCGGCCTCGGCGTCGCGGGTGACCACCAGGACCCGGTCGACGTCCGGGGTGGCCAGGGCGGCGGCGACGGTGTCCAGGGCGAAGGACAGCGCCAGGTCGGCCCGGTGCGGCCCGGCGTACGGGGCCAGTCTGCTCTTCGCCAGGGCGAGCGGCTTGAGCGGGAGCACCAGCGACCAGCCGGCCGTGGGTGCGGGGGGCGCGACGGGCTCACTGGGGCGTACGGTGTCCTGGGTCACCGGCGTCATTCTGGCGCCGGTCCCGGAGCCCTCGCCAGGCCGTTCGAGCTGTGCGGACGTGCGTTTGATCACGCCCGCCGGGCGGGTTGGCGCGGTTGCTCGACAGCCGGTGAGCGGGCGGGCGACACTGTTCCGCGCCCGTGGCCCGGGCACCGGCGGAAGCGGTGCGCGGCACCGGGACACCATGACCGCGGTAATCCGTGCCGCATCGGATGAGAAGGAGCTGGGGTGGCCCGCCGCTCGTACGCCAAGTTCGGCAACGCCGACTACGGCATCTGGTACCGCTTCGCGGCCGTGCTGGTGAAGCCGGTGACGACCGCCCTGGTGAAGCCCGACTGGCGGGGCTGGGAGCACGTTCCGAGGAACGGCGGCTTCATCGCCGCGGTGAACCACAACTCGATCATCGACCCGGTGATCTACGCGCACTGGCAGTACAACAGCGGGCGTCCGCCGCGCATTCTCGGCAAGTCCTCGCTGTTCTCCGTCCCCTTCATCGGGTTCATGCTGCGCAAGACCGGCCAGATCCCGGTGTTCCGCGAGTCCACCGACGCCGCGCAGGCGTTCCGGGCCGCGATCGACGCGGTCAACGGCGGCCAGTGCGTGCAGTTCTACCCGGAGGGAACGCTCACCCGGGACCCCGACCTGTGGCCGATGACCGGCAAGAGCGGGGTCGCCCGGGTCGCGCTGATGACCGGTGCGCCGGTCATCCCGGTCGCGCACTGGGGCGCCCACGAGATCATCCCGCCGTACGGCCGGCCCGGTTTCGGGAAGGGCCGGTTCAACCTGTTCCCGCGGCACCGGGTCACCGTCGCGGCCGGGCCGCCGGTGGACCTGAGCCGGTACCAGGGGCAGGAGCTCACCGCCCAGGTGCTCGCCGACGCGACCGAGGACATCATGACGGCGATCACCGCCGTGCTGGCCGAAGTCCGGGGCGAGGAGCCGCCGGCCGAGCGCTACGACATGCGCAAGGCCGCCCGGGAGCGCGCCGCGGCAGCGCTGGCCGAGCGCCGGCGCGCCAAGGGCGAGCCGGGCAAGGGCACCGAGGAGGCCGGCAAGTGACCCGTTGCGCCGTGATGGGAACCGGCTCCTGGGGCACCGCGTTCGCGATGGTGCTCGCCGACGCGGGCTGCGAGGTCGTGCTCTGGGCCCGCCGCCAGGAGCTGGTGGACGCCGTCAACTCCACCCACGAGAACCCGGACTACCTGCCGGGCGTCCGGCTGCCCGACACCGTCCGGGCCACCACCGACGCCGCCGAGGCGCTGGCCGGCGCCGACTTCGCGGTGCTCGTGGTGCCCTCGCAGACGCTGCGCGACAACCTGGCCGCCTGGACGCCGCTGATCGAGCCGCAGACCGTGCTGGTGAGCCTGATGAAGGGCATCGAACTCGGCACCGCCAAGCGGATGAGCGAGGTGATCGACGAGGTCACCGGGGTCGGTCAGGAGCGCGTCGCGGTGGTCAGCGGGCCCAACCTGGCCAAGGAGATCGCCAACCGGCAGCCCGCGGCCAGTGTGGTCGCCTGCTCCGACGAGGCGGTCGCCAAGCGGCTCCAGGCGGCCTGCCACACGCCGTACTTCCGGCCGTACACCAACACCGACGTGGTGGGCTGCGAACTCGGCGGCGCGGTCAAGAACGTGATCGGCCTGGCGGTCGGCATGGCGGCCGGCATGGGGCTGGGCGACAACACCAAGGCGACGCTGATCACCCGCGGGCTGGCCGAGACCACCCGGCTCGGCGAGGTGCTGGGCGCGGACCCGCACACCTTCGCGGGGCTCGCCGGGATGGGCGACCTGGTGGCCACCTGCTCCTCGCCGCTGTCCCGCAACAACACCTTCGGCATGAACCTGGGCCGGGGCATGACGCTGGAGGAGGCCCGCGCGGCCACCCGGCAGACCGCCGAGGGCGTCAAGTCCTGCGAGTCGGTGCTGGACCTGGCCCGGCGCAACGGGGTCGACATGCCGATCGTCGAGGCCGTGGTGGACGTGGTGCACAACGGGCGGCCGACCCAGGAGGCGCTGCGGGCGCTGATGTCGCGTTCAGCCAAGCCGGAGCGGCGCTGACCCGAGCGGCGCTGACCGGAGCGGCGCTGACCGGAGCGGCGGCGCCGAGGGTGCGGCGCCGCTGACTTCCCGGAAGGGCCTCGCACGGTAGTCTCAAACCCGATATGAGCATCGAACAGTCCTCCCCGAACCGGTCCGACCGGAAGCCGCGCGTCGCGCTGGTCTTCGGCGGGCGCAGCTCCGAGCACGCGATCTCGGTCTCCACCGCGGGCAGTGTGCTCAGGGCGATCGACCGCGACAAGTACGACGTGCTGCCGATCGGCATCACGCACGAGGGCCGCTGGGCGCTGACCAGCGACGAGCCGGCCCGGATGGCCATCACCGACGGGAAGCTGCCGGACGTGGCGCACGTCGCCGAGGGCGTCGACGGCCAGGTCGCGCTGCCGGTCGCCCCGGGCGACCGCGAGGTGGTCCTGACCGAGCCGGGCAGCGCCCCCAAGGCCCTCGGCGAGGTCGACGTGGTCTTCCCGCTGCTGCACGGCCCGTGGGGCGAGGACGGCACGCTCCAGGGCCTGCTGGAGCTCTCCGGCGTCCCGTACGTCGGCAACGGCGTGCTGGCCAGCGCGGCCGGCATGGACAAGGAGTTCGCCAAGCGGATCCTCGCCTCGCACGGTCTGGACGTCGGCCGCTACACCATCGTGCGGCCGCGCGACTGGGAGACCGAGGCGGGCCGCGCGGCGGTGCGCGAGCGGGCCGCCGAGCTGGGCCTGCCGCTGTTCGTGAAGCCCTGCCGGGCCGGCTCCAGCATCGGCATCACCAAGGTGAAGGACCTGGCCGACCTCGACGCGGCGATCGAGGAGGCCCGCCGGCACGACCCCAAGCTGATCATCGAGGCGGGCGTGACCGGCCGCGAGATCGAGTGCGGCGTGCTGGAGTTCGAGGACGGTCCGCGGGCCAGCGTGGCCGGCGAGATCCTGGTCGGCGAGGGCTTCGACTTCTACGACTTCGAGGCCAAGTACATCGACTCCTCGGACGTGAAGATCCCGGCGGACCTCACCGCCGGTGAGCTCGCCGAGATCCAGCGCCAGGCGGTCGAGGCCTTCGAGGCGCTCGGCTGCGAGGGCCTGGCCCGGGTGGACTTCTTCCTGCTGGAGGACGGCACCTGGATGATCAACGAGATCAACACCATGCCCGGCTTCACCCCGATCTCGGCCTTCCCGAAGATGTGGGAGGCCAGCGGGGTCTCGTACCCGGAGCTGATCGACCGGCTGCTCGCGACGGCGCT
Source organism: Kitasatospora sp. NPDC001225 (assembly GCF_053597855.1). Taxonomy (NCBI): domain Bacteria; kingdom Bacillati; phylum Actinomycetota; class Actinomycetes; order Kitasatosporales; family Streptomycetaceae; genus Kitasatospora; species Kitasatospora sp. NPDC001225. Next base: position 20,281 of record NZ_JBSFJC010000090.1, on the reverse strand, counting down.
GCGGCGCTCGACCGGACTTCGCTAGCGGACGCGCGGAGGGCGGGCCGGGAGCTTCCCGGCCCGCCCTCGGTGCGTCGGGGACCCGTTCGGCTCAGCCCGGGACGTTGGCCTTGACCGCGCCGCTCAGCGCGGCCGCCGGGTCGAAGGGGTTCTTCGCGGCCCCGGCCGGGACGGTCACCTCGACGTAGGCGGCGCGCATGGTCGTCACGAAGCGGTAGCCGCCGTCGGCGAGCTTCTGCGACCACCAGGTGACGTCGTCGACGCTCGGGGACCAGTCCGAGGCGTGGTCGCCGTCCAGCTCCTCCGGCCGGTCGATGCCGCAGCGCAGCACCGTCCGGGGCGAGTCGCCCCAGCCGGCCACGTACGGCGAGGCGGGCGACGGGTCCCGGCGGGCGTGGCCGAGCAGGTCGGCGGGCAGCGCGGCGGCGAGCGCCCGGCAGTACCCGGCCGCCCGGCCGGTCGGCTGCGGGACCTCGACCGCCGGATCGGCCGGGCCCCAGCTGCCGACCAGCGCGACGACGGCGCAGGTCAGGGCGACGGGCAGGGCCAGCCAGCGGACCGGGGCCGGCAGGGCGGTCAGCGCCTCGGGGACGCGCAGTTCTCTGGCCACCCGCCGATGGTAGCCGGGGCCCGGACGGCCGGTACGGGCCGGTGCGCCGGCTCACGGGCACACCGGCTCACGGGTGCACCGGCCTACAGGTGCACCACGGGACAGGTGAGCGTGCGGGTGATGCCGTCGACCTTCTGGACCTGGGCCACCACCATGCGGCCCAGCTCGTCCACCGTCTCGGCCTCGGCCTTGACGATCACGTCGTAGGGGCCGGTGACGTCCTCGGCGCTCAGGACGCCGGGGACCCCGGCGATGGTCCGGGCCACGGCGGTGGCCTTGCCAACCTCGGTCTGGATCAGGATGTATGCCTGTACCACGGGGACCTCCCGGCGGCCGGTTAGGGGGGATAGCCGCCGTGATCGCCCGGTCAGGTGTGTGGGTGGGTGGGCTCACCGGCAGTCTGATCACCACGCTACCGCGCTGCGGGCCGGGGAGGGGAGACCTCGATGCTCCCGAAGGGCGTACGCTGCGCGCGGGGGAGCGCGACGGGGACCGAATCGGATGGAAACGCGAGAGGACGGCAGATGCAGGGGACCGTGGGCGAGCTCGGCGAGTTCGGCCTCATCAGGGAGCTGACCGCCCGGGTACCGCTCACCGATGCCGTCGACCTCGGCCCGGGTGACGACGCCGCGGTGGTACGGGCTCCGGACGGCCGGGTGGTGGCGACCACGGACGTCCTGATCGAGAACCGGCACTTCCGCCGGGACTGGTCCACCGCCTACGACGTGGGCCGCAAGGCCGCCGCCCAGAACCTCGCCGACGTGGCCGCGATGGGGGCGGTGCCGACCGCCATCCTGCTCGGCCTGGTCGCCCCCGCGGACCTGCCGACCACCTGGGCCACCGAGTTGATGGACGGGCTGCGCGACGAGTGCCAGGTGGCCGGGGCGACGGTGGTCGGCGGCGACGTGGTGCGCGGCGACACCGTCACGCTGGCCATCACGGCGCTCGGCGACCTCCAGGGGCGGGCGCCGGTGACGCGCTCCGGCGCGCAGGTCGGCGACGTGGTCGCGGTGACCGGCTGGCTCGGCTGGTCGGCCGCCGGCCTGACCGTCCTCCAACGCGGCTTCCGCTCCCCGCGCGCCTTCGTCGAGGCGCACCGCCGGCCCGAACCGCCGTACCACGCGGGCCCGGCGGCGGCCGATCTGGGCGCGACCTCGATGGTCGACGTGAGCGACGGGCTGGTCGCCGACCTCGGCCACGTCGCCCGGGCCAGCGAGGTGGACATCGACCTCAAGGCCGCCGACTTCGACGTCCCGGCGCAGATGGCCGACATCGGCCAGGCGGTCGGGGTGGACCCGCTGGTCTGGGTGCTCTCCGGCGGCGAGGACCACGCGATCGTGGCCACCTTCCCGCGCGGGATCCAACTCCCGGCCCGCTGGCGGGTGGTGGGCGAGGTGACCGGCCGCCCGACGGGCAGCCGCAGCGGCCGGGTGACGGTCGACGGCGCGCCCTGGGACCGGGTCGGCGGCTGGGACCACTTCGCCGAGTAGCGCGCGGCCGCGCGCCGATCCCCGTACGGCGGGCGGCGCGTGACGCTCCGGTGCGCGGGGGACGGGCTTCGCGGGTGCGTTGTGCGTAGGCTTGCGACACCCCGGCCCGCCCGTCCGGCGCGGGCGGCCCGAACCACTGCGAGCGGGAGCACACCACAGATGCGCATCGGTGTACTGACCAGCGGCGGCGACTGCCCCGGCCTCAACGCGGTGATCCGCTCGGTGGTGCACCGGGGCACCGACGTCCACGGGGACGAGATCGTCGGCATCCTGGACGGCTTCCTCGGACTGATCGAGGGCCGCACCCGGACGGTCACGCACGACGACGTCACCGGCCTGCTCACCCTCGGCGGCACCATCCTGGGCTCGGCCCGGGTACGGCGGGACCGGATCGCCTGGGCGGTGGAGAACGCCAGGACGCTCGCCCGGGAGATCGGCATCGACGCGCTGATCGCGATCGGCGGCGAGGGGACGCTGACCGCCGCCAAGCTGTTCAGCGACGCCGGACTGCCCGTGGTCGGGGTGCCGAAGACCATCGACAACGACATCGACGCCACCGACGTGACCTTCGGCTTCGACACCGCCGTGCACGTCGCGACCGAGGCGATCGACCGGCTGAAGACCACCGCCGAGTCCCACCAGCGCGTCATGGTGGTCGAGTTGATGGGACGGCACACCGGCTGGATCACCCTCACCGCGGGCATGGCGGGCGGCGCGCACGGCATCCTGATCCCGGAGAAGCCCTTCGACATCGAGGCGGTGGCCCGGATAATCGAGGACCGCTTCGCGCGCGGCAAGAAGTTCGCCATCATCGCCGTCGCCGAGGGCGCCTCCCCGGTGCCCGGCACCATGCGCTTCGACCACGGCGAGGTCGACCAGTACGGCCACCGGACCTTCGGCGGGATCGGCAACCGGCTCGCCCACGAGCTGGAGGACCTGCTCGGCAAGGAGGCCCGCCCCGTCATCCTCGGCCACGTCCAGCGCGGCGGCACCCCGACCGCCCGGGACCGGGTGCTCGCCACCCGGTTCGGCTGGCACGCGGTGGAGGCCGTCCACCAGGGGGCGTTCGGGCACTTCACCGCGCTGCGCCGGACCGGCATCGAACTGTTGCCGATCGGCGACGCGGTGACCCGGCTGAAGACGGTGCCGGAGGACCGCTGGGCGGAGTCCGAAGCGGTGCTGTGAAACGGCGCGGGTAGGTTGGGGCCATGGCTTCGACTGCTCCCCCCCGCGTGCTCACCGTCGCCGGCTCCGACTCCGGCGGCGGCGCCGGCATCCAGGCCGACCTCAAGGCGATGCTCGCCCTCGGCGTCCACGGCATGAGCGTGATCACCGCCGTCACCGCGCAGAACTCGCTCGGCGTCCAGGGCTACTGGGAACTGCCCGCCGAAGCCGTCCGGGCGCAGTTCCGCAGCGTGGTGGACGACATCGGGGTGCAGGCCGTGAAGACCGGGATGCTCGCCTCGGTCGAACTCGTCGAGACCGTCGCCGAACTGCTGGCCGGGGTGGACGCCCCGGTGGTGGTCGACCCGGTCGGGGTCTCCAAGCACGGGGACGCGCTGCTGGTCGCCGAGGCCGTCGCCACCGTCCGCGAGAAGCTGCTGCCGGTCGCCACCCTGGCCACCCCCAACCTGCACGAGGTGACCCAGCTCACCGGGCTGGCCGTCGAGGACGAGTCGCAGATGCTGGACGCCGCCAAGGCGCTGGTCGACCTCGGGCCGCGCTGGGCGCTGGTCAAGGGCGGCCACCTGCCGGGCGAGGCCGCCGACCTGCTGTACGGCGGACCGGACGAGGTGCACTGGTTCCGGGCACCGCGCTACGACAACCGCCACACCCACGGCACCGGCTGCACGCTGGCCAGCGCGATCGCGGCCGGCCTGGCCAAGGGCGAGCCGCTGCCGCTGGCGGTGGCCTCGGCCAAGGAGTACATCACCGGCGCGATCGCCGGGGGCTTCGCCCTGGGCGCCGGCATCGGCCCGGTCGACCACGCCTGGCGCTGGCGCTAGCGGAGGCCCGGAACGTCCGGAACGTCCGGAACGTCCGGAAAACAGCGGTGGGCGGACTCCTCAGAGGAGCCCGCCCACCACGGTCACGTCCGGAAATCGGCGCAACCGGCCACGGAAACAGTGGAGCCGGCCCATCCGAGGATGAACCGGCTCACTGGAGGACCGGCATGCCGGTCTGCGCGTCAGCGCGAGACCTTACCGGCCTTGATGCACGAGGTGCAGACGTTGAGCCGCTTCGGCGTCCGCCCAATCACAGCGCGCACCGTCTGAATGTTGGGGTTCCAACGACGGGGGGTACGGCGGTGAGAGTGGGAGATGCTGTTGCCGAAGCCCGGCCCCTTGCCGCAGACGTCGCAGTTGGCAGCCACAGGAGTCACTCCAAGACTTCAGATCAGATACTTTCGAAAACCCCACTCAGCCACCAGAACACTCGCGTGAACCAGACCGGACAAGGGGGTGAGCCTGGACGGTTCCAGGCAACCGGAAGAGCATACAACGCTTGCTTCCGTCCCACGAAACTACCATGACCGGCCGAGTGATCGCTCCTGCCCGCCGGACCGGACGGCCCTCCCCGCCCCCCGATAACCTGCCGGTATCACCCCTTGCCGCCGCCCGGCCCGCGTCACCGCCCCGGGCCGCCGCGGCGTCCCGTCCGGAGGAGACCTGGTGCTGCACACGCTCGACGCCCCGGCCGTGCGCACCTGGTGCCAGCTCGCCCTGCGCGCGCTCGGCCAGGCCCGCGAGGAGATCGACGCGCTCAACGTCTACCCCGTCCCGGACGGCGACACCGGCACCAACCTCTACCTGACCGTCGAGTCCGCCGCCGCCGAGGTGGAGAGCCGCTTCGCCGACCCCGCCGCCGACCTGGCCCCCGGGCTGGCCGAGACGGTCCGGGCGATGGCCCGCGGCGCGCTGGTCGGCGCCCGGGGCAACTCCGGGGTGATCCTCGCCCAGTGGCTGCGCGGCACCGCCGAGACGCTCGCCGAGGGCGGCGGCGCCGAACAGCTGCGGGCCGCCCTGCAGCGGGCCGCCGACTCCGCCTACCAGGCCGTCGCGGAGCCCGTCGAGGGCACCCTGCTGACCGTCGCCCGGGTCGCCGCCCGGGAGGCCCACCGGGCCGGGGACGGGCTCGCCCAGGTCGCCGACACCGCCTACCGGGCCGCCCGGGACGCGCTGCGGCACACCCCCGAGCAGCTCGCCGTCCTGGCCGAGAACGGGGTGGTGGACGCCGGCGGGCGCGGCCTGGTGGCCGTCCTCGGCGCGCTCGCCGACGCCGTCGCCGGGCAGCAGCCGATGGGGCCGGTCGCGCTGCGCGGGGACGTCCGGGCCGTGGAGAGCTGCGAGACGCACCTGCGGCCGCCCGGCCCCGGCCACCCCGCCTTCGAGGTCATCTACCTGCTGGACGCCCCCGACGAGGCGCTGCCCGCGCTGCGCGAGCGGCTCGGCGGGCTCGGCGACTCGCTGGTGATCGGCGGCGGCGACGGCCTGTGGAACGTGCACGTCCACGTGGACGACGCGGGCGCCGCCGTGGAGGCCGGGGTCGGCGCCGGGCGCCCGCACCAGATCCGGATCACCCACTTCGCCGAGGCCGCCGCCCGCTCCGGCACCGCCGCCGAGCGCGGCGAACGCGAGGAACGGGCCCGCGCGGTGCTCTCGGTGGTCTCCGGCGGGGGCCTGGCCGAGCTCTGCGAGCAGGCCGGCGCCGTCGTCCTGCACGCCGACCCGGACCGCCCGCCGGCCAGCGCCGAGCTCGCCGACGCGGTGCGCCGCTCGGCCGCCCGCGAGGTCGTCCTGCTGCTCAACGACCCCGAGCTGCGCGCCGCCGCCGGGGCCGCCGCCGACCAGCTGCGCGAGGAGGGGGTGCGGATCGCCGTCCTGCCCACCCGCTCGCCGGTGCAGGGGCTGGCCGCGCTCGCGGTGCACGAGGGCGGCCGCCGCTTCGACGAGGACGTCGTCGCCATGACCTCCGCCGCCGGCGCCACCCGCTACGCGGAGCTGGCCGTCGCCGAGGGGGAGTCCTGGACGATGGCGGGGGTCTGCCAGGCCGGGGACGTGCTCGGGCTGATCGACGGCGACGTCGCGGTGATCGGCGCCGGGCTGGCCGAGGTCGGCGAGAGCGTGCTGGACCGGATGCTCGGGGCCGGCGGCGAACTCGTCACCCTGGTCCTCGGCGGCGGCACCGACGAGGCGCTCGCCCACCGGCTGGTCGCCCACGTCCGGCACCGCCGGCCCGAGGTGGACGCGGTGGTCTTCCACGGCGGGCAGGAACCGGCACCGCTGCTCATCGGGGTGGAGTAGGGGCGGGGGCCGCCCTTGGCCCGGTTTGTCGGCCCGGTGGTGTAAACAAGGCGCTGATGGGCGCTCTCGATGAACCACTGACCAAGCTCGTCGGCGACCGCACCGCGAAGGTGCTCGCCGACAGCCTCAAGCTGCGCACGGTCGGGGACCTGCTGCACCACTACCCGCGCCGCTACGTCGAGCGCGGCCAGCTCACCAGCCTGGACGAGCTGGAGGTCGACGAGCACGTCACCGTGCTGGCCCGGATCGAGAAGGTCACCCTGATCCCGTTCCGCGGCCGCAAGGGCGACCGGCTGGAGGTGGTCGTCACCGACGGCCGCAGCCGGCTCTCGCTGGTCTTCTTCAACCAGGGCTGGCGGCAGAAGGAGCTCAGGGCCGGCGCCCAGGGCCTGTTCGCGGGCAAGGTCGGGGTCTTCAACCGGACCCGCCAGCTGGTCTCGCCGGACTACCAGCTGCTCGACGAGGACGCCGGCTCCGACGCCGCGCGGCAGTTCGCCGGCCGGCTCATCCCGGTGTACGGCGCCAGCGCGCAGATGCCCAGCTGGAAGCTGTCGATCTGCGTCGAGACGGCACTCACCAAGCACCTCGGCGACGTCGGCGAGCCGCTGCCCGCCGAACTGCGCGAGCGGCACGACCTGATCCCGCTGCCCGAGGCGCTGGAGCTGATCCACCGTCCGCGCGGCCACGCCGACCGCGAGCGCGCCCAGAGCCGGCTGCGCTGGGACGAGGCCTTCGTGCTCCAGGTCGCCCTCGCGCAGCGCCGGGCCGCCGACTCCGCCCTGCCCGCCAAGCCGCGCGCGGCCCGCGAGGGCGGCCTGCTGGACGCCTTCGACGCCCGGCTGCCGTTCACCCTCACCGAGGGGCAGCGGAAGGTCTCCGCCGAGATCGCCGCCGACCTCGCCACCGACCACCCGATGCACCGCCTCCTCCAGGGCGAGGTCGGCTCCGGCAAGACCCTGGTCGCGCTGCGCGCCATGCTCGCCGTGGTGGACGCGGGCGGCCAGGCGGTGCTGCTGGCGCCCACCGAGGTGCTCGCCCAGCAGCACCACCGCTCGGTCGTCGAGATGATGGGGGACCTCGCCGAGGGCGGCATGCTCGGCGGCTCCGACCTCGGCACCCGGGTGGTGCTGCTGACCGGCTCGATGGGCGTCCCGGCCCGCCGCCAGGCGCTGCTCGACATGGCCTGCGGGGACGCCGGGATCGCCATCGGCACCCATGCGCTGATCGAGGACAAGGTGCAGTTCCAGGACCTCGGCCTGGTCGTGGTGGACGAGCAGCACCGCTTCGGCGTCGAGCAGCGGGACGCGCTGCGGGCCAAGGGCGAGCAGCCGCCGCACCTGCTGGTGATGACCGCCACCCCGATCCCTCGCACCGTCGCGATGACGGTCTTCGGGGACCTGGAGACCTCCGTCCTGGACCAGCTGCCGGCCGGCCGCTCGCCGATCTCCACCCACGTCGTCCCGGCGCTGGAGAAGCCCAACTTCCTCACCCGGGCCTGGGAGCGGGTCCGCGAGGAGGTCGCCAAGGGCCACCAGGCGTACGTGGTCTGCCCCCGGATCGGGGACGAGGAGCCGGCGGCCGACCCGAAGAGGAAGAAGCGCAAGGCCGCCGAGGACGGCTTCGAGGAGGTCGCCGACGCGGGCGCGGAGAGCGACGAACGGCGGCCGCCGCTCTCGGTGGTGGAGACGGCCGAGAAGCTGGCGAAGGGCCCGCTGAGCGGCCTGCGGGTGGAGATCCTGCACGGCCGGCTCGCGCCGGAGGCCAAGGACGAGGTGATGCGCCGCTTCACGGCCGGCGAGGTGGACGTGCTGGTCGCCACCACGGTGATCGAGGTCGGCGTCAACGTCCCCAACTCCACCGCGATGGTCATCATGGACGCCGACCGCTTCGGCGTCTCCCAGCTGCACCAGCTGCGCGGCCGGGTCGGCCGCGGCAGCGCACCGGGCCTGTGCCTGCTGGTCAGCGAGATGCCCGCGGGCAGCGCCGCGCGGGCCCGGCTGGACGCGGTGGCGGGCACCCTGGACGGCTTCGAGCTGTCCCGGATCGACCTCGAACAGCGCCGCGAGGGCGACGTACTGGGCCAGGCCCAGTCCGGGGTGAAGTCCTCGCTCAAGGTGCTCTCGGTGCTGGAGGACGAGGAGGTCATCCTCACCGCCCGCACCGAGGCCACCCGGCTGGTCGCCGAGGACCCGGACCTGGCCGCCCACCCGGAGCTGCGCACCGCGCTGGAGAGCCTGCTCGACGAGGACCGCGCGGCCTACATGGAGAAGGGCTGAGCCGCCTCCGGACGAGCCGCGCGGCCCCGGAATTGTCAGACCCCCGGGAGAGAATGAAGGTGTTCAGGGCGCACCCCCAAGGTGCGTTCCTGGCACGACACTTGGGGGTCAAGCCATGGCATTCCGTCATCTCAACGAGCTCCCGCTGGGCGACAAGGTCTTCCGGATCGAACTCGCCAGCGACGACGACCGCGAGGTCACCCTCACCCTGACCGGCTGGCGCGAGGGGGCGGCCGCCGCACCGCTCGCCTCGGGCAAGCTCCGCCTGCCGGTCGAGGACGTCGCCTCGCTGCGGATCGCGCTCAACCGCGCGCTGCGGGCGCTGGCGATCGTCGCCGACGTCTCCGAGCCCATCCCCGACCGCGACGTGCTGCGCGAGCTGTACCCCGGCCACGGCGCCCCCTGGGTGCCGCAGCACGAGGAGGAGCTGGTCCGGCGCTTCCACGACGGCGAGACCGTCGCCCGGATCGCCGCCCGCTTCGGCCGCACCCCCGACTCCGTCCGGACCAAGCTGCGCGAGCTCGGGCACGACCCGCGCCGCCCCGAGTTCTGCCCGCCCGACGGCTGCCTGTCCTGGTCCCGCTACGCCTCGCCGGCCCTGCTCGGCGCGAGCGTCCCGGCCCAGTCGGCGGGCTCCGAGGCGAGCTGACCACCCGAGTGCGCGGCCGCGGCCCGGTGGGGGGATTCCCCGCCGGGCCGCGGCCGTCCGGCGTGGGCGCGCGCCCGTCCGGCACGGGCACAGGGCCCGTCCGGCGTGAGCGCGGTGCGGTGATCGGGATAGCGTGGTCGGGCAGCGACGAAAGGACCTCCCACCACCATGACCCGCGTGATCGCCGGGGCGGCCGGCGGCCGCCGGCTGGCCGTACCGCCCGGCCGGGGCACCCGCCCGACCTCCGACAAGGCCCGTGAGGCGATGTTCTCCACCCTGGAGGCGCTGCGCGGCACCCTGCACGGGGTCCGGATGCTGGACCTGTTCGGCGGATCGGGCGCGGTCGGGCTGGAGGCGCTGTCCCGCGGCGCCGAGCACGTCCTGCTGGTCGAGGCGGACGCCCAGGCGGCCCGGGTGATCCGGGAGAACGTCCGGACGATCGGCCTGCCGGGGGCCGAGGTGCGGGCCGCCAAGGCGGAGAAGGTGATCGTCGGCCCGCCCCCGCAGAGCCCGTACGACCTGGTCTTCCTCGACCCGCCGTACGCGGTCACCGACGAGGAGGTCCGCGAGATGCTGATCACACTCCTGGCCGGGGGCTGGCTCGCGGAGGACACGCTCGTCACCGTGGAGCGCAGCACCCGCGGCGGCGCGTTCGTCTGGCCCGAGGGTTTCGAGGAGCTGCGCTCCCGCCGTTACGGCGAGGGCACGCTCTGGTACGGTCGCGCCGCCGCCGCGGCCGGCGAGCAGGAGTAGCGGGCCGCGGCCCGCAGCAGCCGTCACCCCACGAGGGAGCACACACGCCATGCGCCGAGCCGTCTGTCCCGGTTCGTTCGACCCGATCACCAACGGCCACCTCGACATCATCGAGCGGGCCTCGAAGCTGTACGACGTGGTGCATGTCGCGGTCCTGATCAACCGGAACAAGCAGGGCATGTTCACCGTCGAGGAGCGGATCGGCCTGATCGAGGAGGTCACCGCCGGCTTCGGGAACGTGGTGGTCGAGTCGCACCACGGCCTGCTGGTGGACTACTGCCGGGAGCGCGGCATCCCCGCGATCATCAAGGGCCTGCGCGCGGTCAGCGACTTCGACTACGAGCTCCAGATGGCCCAGATGAACCACGGCCTGACCGGGGTGGAGACGCTGTTCGTGCCGACCTCGCCGACGTACAGCTTCCTCTCCTCGACGCTGGTCAAGGAGGTCGCCTCGTACGGGGGCGACGTCTCGCACCTGCTGCCGGAGACGGTGCACGGCCGGCTGGTCGAGCGGATCGCGGAGCGCAAGGCGGCGCAGTAGTCCACTGCCTGTCGGTTCCTGCCGGTTCGTCACGTCATGTCCGTTTGCCCGGAGACCGGTTCGGCTCAGGCGTTGTGACCCCGCTGGGCAGTGGCCGTACAGTCTGTATCCCTGCCCCGCGGTGAGGTTCACCGCATCGGGCCTGCCTCCGCCGGACCGTCGGCGGCACACGGAAAGACGAAGCCCCGTGGACGTGCAGAACAAGGTCGACGAGATCGTGGCGGCGGTCGAGAACGCCCGCTCGATGCCGATGTCGGCCTCCTGCGTGGTGAACCGGGCCGAGCTGATCGGCCTGCTCAACGACCTCAGGTCGGCCCTGCCCGCCGAACTCGCCCAGGCCCAGTCGGTGATGGCCGACCACGAGCAGGTGGTGGCCGGCGCCCAGGCCGAGGCGGACCTGATCATCCAGGGCGCGCACGCCGAGCGCGGCTCGCTGATCTCGGACACCGAGGTGGTCCGCCAGGCCCAGGCGCAGGCCGACCGGATCCTCGCCGAGGCGCGTGCCGAGGTCGACGCCAAGCTGGCCGAGGCCGACGACTACGTGGACAGCAAGCTCGCCAACTTCGAGGTCGTGCTCACCAAGACGCTCGGCGCCGTCGGCCGCGGCCGCACCAAGCTGCGCGGCGACTCCAGCGTCTTCGAGGCCGAGCCCGAGGGCGAGAGCGACGGCGAGGAGTTCCGCCCGCAGCGGATCAGCCCGAGCCCCGAGGTCGACGAGTACGTCGATGTGAAGCTCGCCACCCTGGAGAACGTGCTCGGCGCCACCCTGGAGGCGGTCGGCAAGGGCCGGGACAAGCTGCTCGGCAAGCGGCCCATCGACGAGCTGGGCGCCTACCTGGCCGCCGCCGACCAGGCCCAGGAGGCCAAGGAACGCGCCGAGGCCGTGGCCGCGGGCTTCGCCCACGACCCCGACGGCGGGGACATCGCCTGGTACCGCGAGGACGTCCCGCAGCAGCAGACCTGGCCGGAGCAGACCCCGGCCGCGGCCGGCTGGCAGGCCCCCGGCACCGACCAGTACGCGGCGGCCCAGCAGCCCGGCGGGCAGTACGCCGAGGTGTACGGCGGCGGCTACGACCCGGCCGGCCAGGGGGACCCGTACAACACCCAGTGGGGCCAGCAGCAGGGCGGCTACCAGCAGCAGGGCTACCCGGACCAGCGGCAGGAGGGCTACGGCTATCCCCAGCAGCAGCCGGGCTACGCCGCGCAGCCGTACGACGACTACGCCTACCCCCAGCAGCCCGCCCTCCCGCCGGCCGTGCCGCACCAGCAGCAGGGGCACGGGCAGGCCCAGGGCCACGGGCAGGCGCAGGGCCACGGACAGGCCCAGGGTCAGGGTCTGGACGAGACCAGCTTCTTCGACACCAGCATGATCGACATGACCAGGCTGCGGGAGCTCGGCGGCCGCTGAACCGGCCCCGCCACGGCGGTGCGGGAGTCTCCTGACGGGACCGAAGTTGGGCCTGACGGGAGACTCCGGTAGTCTGACCACTCCGGCCTCTCCATGTCCGGCTGTTGGCTTGCCCGCGCAACGCCGACCGGACGGAGACGCAATCGAAGAACCCCCCATGGAAGTCAGGACACCGTGAACCGCCTCGACCACCGCGACCCCCTCGTGTTCGACACGCACGAGCTCGGTCGTCGCCCGGGCTCGATGCGCAAGGTGAGCCGGACCCTGGAGGCCCCCGAGGGCTTCGGGATCATCGACGTGATCGGCGTGCCGGAGAAGAGCCCGATCGAGCTGGACCTCCGCCTGGAGTCCGTGGTCGAGGGCGTGCTGGTCACCGGCACGGCCGAGGCGGGCGTCGAGGGCGAGTGCGTCCGCTGCCTGGAGCCCGTCGAGTTCGACATCGACGTGGACTTCCAGGAGCTGTACTACTACCCGGAGTCCGACGAGCGCCACCGCGCCCGGACCACCGGGACCGAGGACCTCGACGAGGACTCGGAAGAAGAGACTTACCGTCTGGAGGGCGACTTCTTCGACCTCCGGCCGGTGCTGCGTGACGCGGTGGTGCTCGCACTGCCGCTGCAGCCGGTGTGCCAGGAAGACTGCCTGGGCCTGTGCTCCGAATGCGGAGCGCGCCTGAGCGACGACCCGGCGCACCACCACGATGCCGCCGACCCCCGGTGGGCGGCTCTGCAGGGACTCTCCGCCGCCCCCGGCGACGAGGGTGACGGATCTAAGAACAGCGACACCCGTGAGGGTCTCGCCGAGAACCAGGAGAAGTAGCCGTGGCTGTTCCGAAGCGGAAGATGTCGCGCAGCAACACGCGCCACCGTCGGTCCAACTGGAAGGCCGTTGTTCCGGCCCTCGTGGCGTGCGACCGCTGCCACGAGCCGAAGCTGGGCCACATCGCGTGCCCGAGCTGCGGCACGTACAACCGTCGCCAGGTCCTCTCGGTCTGATCGGCGGGGTGTACGGATCGATGTCGGACGGTAACTCCACCCGCAAGGCGACCATCGCCCCGAAGGGTTCCTCTTCGGGCGGCGGCAAGGCCGGCGGGCCGGCTTCGACCGAATACGACGTTCTGGAAGGGCGCCTCGGGTACACGCTCGAGCGCGCCCTTCTGGTACGTGCCCTGACCCACCGCTCGTACGCGTACGAGAACGGTGGGCTGCCCACCAACGAGCGCCTGGAGTTCCTCGGCGACTCGGTGCTGGGCCTCGTGGTGACCGACACCCTCTACCGCGTCCACCCGGACGTCCCGGAGGGCACGCTCGCCAAGCTGCGCGCCGCGGTGGTCAACTCCCGCGCGCTCGCGGACGTCGGCCGCGGCCTGGAGCTCGGCACGTTCATCCGCCTCGGCAAGGGCGAGGAGGGTACCGGCGGCCGCGACAAGTCGTCGATCCTCGCCGACACCGTCGAGGCCGTGATCGGCGCCATCTACCTGGACCAGGGACTGGACGCGGCCACCGAGTTCGTCCACCGGCTGTTCGACCCGCTGATCGAGGAGTCCTCTCAGCTCGGCGCCGGCCTGGACTGGAAGACCAGCCTCCAGGAGCTCACCGCCTCGGTGGGCATCGGAGTGCCGGAGTACGTGGTCATGGAGTCCGGTCCGGACCACGAGAAGACCTTCACCGCGGCGGCCCGGGTGGCCGGCGAGGACTTCGGCAGCGGCGTCGGCCGCTCGAAGAAGGAAGCCGAGCAGAAGGCCGCCGAGAGCGCCTGGCGCGCGATCAAGGAGAAGTACGCCGACCGGCTGCCCGCCGGCGCGTGATCCCGCAGTAGCCTTCACTCCTGCTGATCCGTACCGAGCAGGAGGCGTGTTCCCGTGCCCGAACTTCCCGAGGTCGAGGTCGTCCGCCGTGGTCTGGCCACCTGGGTGGCCGGACGGACGGTCGCCGACGTCCAGGTGCTGCACCCGCGCGCGGTGCGCCGCCAGCCGGCCGGCGCGGCGGACTTCACCGCCCGGCTGACCGGCACCACCCTCGGCACCGCGCAGCGGCGCGGCAAGTACCTGTGGGTGCCGCTGGCCGGCACCGGGGCGGGGTTCTCGCTGATCGGCCACCTCGGGATGAGCGGCCAACTCCTCGTCCAGGACCCGTCCGTACCCGACGAGACCCACCTGCGGGTCCGGCTGCGCTTCGCCGACGGCGGGCGCGAACTGCGCTTCGTCGACCAGCGGACCTTCGGCGGCCTGGCGGTCGAGGAGGCCGAGGACGGGGACCCGGAGGGCACCCCGGTCTCGATCGCGCACATCGCCCGCGACCCGCTCGACCCGCGCTTCGACGACGCCGCCTTCGTGGCCGCGCTGCGCGCCAAGCGGACCACCGTCAAGCGCGCCCTGCTCGACCAGACCCTGATCAGCGGCGTCGGCAACATCTACGCCGACGAGGCGCTGTGGCGCTCCAGGCTGCACTACGACCGCCCGACCGCGACGCTCACCCGCCCGCAGGCCCTGCTGCTGCTGGCCAACGCCCGGGACGTGATGAGCGCGGCGCTCGCCGTCGGCGGCACCAGCTTCGACAGCCTCTACGTCAACGTGAACGGCGAGAGCGGCTACTTCTCCCGGGACCTCGACGCCTACGGCCGCGAGCAGGAGCCCTGCCGCCGCTGCGGCACCCCGATCCGGCGGGCGGCCTGGATGAACCGCTCCAGCTACTTCTGCCCCCGCTGCCAGCGCGTGCCGCGCGCCCGCAGCGAGGGCTGAGGCGGGCTACTTCCGGGCGAGTTCGGGTTCGTCGGCGGCCGGTTCCCCGGGCGTGCCGTGGGTGTCCTGGCCGAAGTAGGCGACCCCGACCGCGGCGACCACCGCCAGCAGGAAGCCGATCACGCCGAGCCAGCCCAGGCCGGCCTTGGAGGAGTCGCCGAGCCAGAGCACGCCGACCGCGCCGGGCAGCACCGTCTCGCCGACCACCAGCGCGGCGGTCGCGCCGTTCACCGAGCCGATCTGGAGCGCCACGGTGTGGATGTACATGCCGCCGATGCCGCCGACCAGGACCGCGTACAGCGCCGGGTCGGAGAGCAGCTCGCCGAGCGCGAACGGCTCGATGCCGTTGAGGATGCGCACCCCGACGCCCAGGGCGCCGAAGCCGAGGCCGGAGAGCAGGCCGGCGACGATCGCGCCGTTGGCGCCCATCCGCCGCACCAGCAGGCTGCCGCCGACCAGCAGCACGGTGGTGACGATCAGCAGCCACCAGTGGAAGGCCATCGCGGTGTGGTGGCCGCCCTCCGGCCCGGCCGAGACGGCCAGCAGCACCAGCGCCGAGCAGAGCACGGCGATCGAGGCCCACTCCAGCTGCTTGAGCCGGATGCCCAGCAGCTTGATGCTGAGCACCGCGGTGATCACCAGGTTGGCGCTGATGATGGTCTGGGAGAGGAACAGCGGCAGCAGCCGGGCGGCCAGCGCGCCGAGCCCGAAGCCGATCAGGTCGAGCACCGTGCCGAGGATGAACTCCCAGGTGACGGCGGCCTTCGCGGTCGAGGACAGGCTCGGGCCGCCGTGCTCGGTGGTCGAGCTGGTGGCGCCCTTGGCCGCCTCCTCCCGGGCGGAGCGGCGGGATCCGACAGCCTGGAGGACCGAGCCGGTGCCGTAGCAGGCGGATGCCGCCACGGCGGTGACGAGGCCGATGATCACCGAGAACTCCGATCGGGAGGTGGGTCGAGAACGGTCTGGGTAAAGAAAGGGCAATGGGACCGGTGGTCCGGGACCACTATGCCCGCCCGCACGGTACGGTCGGCACGCCCCCCGGAGTGCCCCGGAGCGGGGCCGGGCCTGCCGGGACGTACGTTCGGCGGCCTCCCGCGGTTCCCGCGCGGGCCCCGACTCAGGGGTGACCGGGGGAAACATCATCCCCGAGGAGGGGGCGGCCCCGGCGGTCGGCGGGGAGTCTTGTCAGTACCAGTATGCGAAGGGTATGGCGTGCTCAGGGGCCGGTCACGGTAGCGTCGGGGGCATGAGAACCCTTGCACGACGTTCCCGGGGCGCCGGGCCGCTAGCCCTGGTGGCGGCGCTGCTCGGGCTGCTGCTCCTGCTGGCACCCGCGGCCTCGGCGGCCGGCGGCCTGAGCGACGCCACCGCCGCCCTGAAGAAGGGCCAGGTCTACGTCGACCCGGCCATGACCAGCCGCTTCAGCCAGGCCCAGGCCGACGCCCTGACCAAGAAGATCGACAAGGCCGACAAGCCGATCTTCGTCGCGGTCGTCCCCGACTCGCCGGCCTTCGCCAAGGCGACGGTCTTCAAGGACCTCCGCACCACGGTCGGCGTCGACGGCGTCTACGCGGTCTGGCGCGGCGACCAGTTCACCGCCCGCGCGGACCGCGGCGCGCTCGCCGCCGGCGTCCCGGAGCGGATCTCCGGCGCGGCCTTCCGCTCCCACAACGGCGACATCGACGCCACCCTGAACGACTTCGTCGACCAGGCCGCCCCGCAGACCAAGGGCACCGGGGTCAACCACAGCACCTCGATCGCCTGGGTGGTCATCCCGGTGGTGCTGGTCGCGCTGGCCGGCGCCGGCGTCTTCCTCCTGTTCCGCCGCGCCAAGCAGCGCAAGGAGGCGCAGGCCCGGGCCGAGCTGGAGCAGCTGCGCCGGGTGGTGGACGAGGACATCACCGCCTTCGGCGTGGAGCTGGAGCGGCTCGACTTCAGCCCGGCCGCGGCCGACGCGGACGACGCCCAGCGCACCGACTACAGCCACGCCCTGGACTCGTACGAGAAGTCCAAGCGGCTGATGGACGAGGCGAAGAAGCCCGAGGACGTCAAGCAGGTCACCGAGGCGATCGAGGACGGCCGCTTCTCGCTGGCCACCCTGGCCGCCCGGCGGGAGAAGAAGCCGCTGCCCGAGCGCCGTCCCCCGTGCTTCATGGACCCGCGGCACGGCCCGTCCGTCAAGGACGTCGACTGGACTCCGGCCGGCGGCGCCGCGCGCACCGTCCCGGTCTGCCAGGCCGACGCGGACCGGCTCGCGGCCGGCCTCGACCCGGCCATCCGCACCGTCGACACCGAGCACGGCCCGCAGCCGTACTGGAACGCCGGCCCGGCGTACGCGCCCTGGGCGGGCGGCTACTTCGGCGGCTTCGGTGGCGGCGGCCTGCTGCCGGGCCTGCTGGTCGGCACCATGCTCGGCTCGATGATGAGCTCCCCGGCCTACGCGGCCGCGCCGATGATGGACGGTGGCCACGGCTACCAGGACCAGCACGAGGGCGGTGACTTCACCGGCGGCGACTTCAACGGCGGCGACTTCGGCGGGTTCGGCGGCGGTGGCGATTTCGGTGGTGGCGGCGGCGACTTCGGCGGCGGGGACTGGTAACCCGCTCGACCGACCGCACGCTCCCGCGGCCCCGCCGGTTCTCCGGCGGGGCCGCTCCCGTTCGCGCGGGGGCGTCGTCCGCGGAGGCGGGCCGGGGCCGAGCTGTGACCGGGAGCGCGGACGGCTAGGGTCGGGGCATGCACGGTCGCGACGCCCACAGTGAGGAACCGGTCCGGGTGACCGCCTGGGTCCGGGGGAAGGTCCAGCAGGTCGGGTTCCGCTGGTGGACCAGGGCACGGGCGCTGGAGATCGGACTGAGCGGCTACGCCAGCAACCTCGGCGACGGCCGGGTGCAGGTGGTGGCCGAGGGGCTCGCGGCCGACTGCGAGCAGCTGCTGGCCCGGCTGCGCGGCCCGGGGACCCCGGGGAACGTCAGCGGGGTCACCGAGATCTGGACGGCCGTCGGCCCTGGCTACGACGGTTTCGAGATCCGCTGAGCCGCCCCGGGCCGGGCCGCCGGCGGGGCTCCGCGCGGGCTCCCGGGAAAAGATCCGGAACCGGCGGTGTCACGAGGTTGCCATCCGGGCAGACTCGTGGTTGACTCCGCATCGAACGATGATCCACGAGCACGCGGTGGACCCGTCCCGAAGCCCCCCAGGCGTGATGACACCGCCGGGCAGGTGACAGGGGCGCGGTAGCGTGCGGTGATCGTGTTGACCCTTTCCGTCTTTGGTGAGACGCTGGAAGCCCGCGCACACGACCGCGTTCTCCCGGTAGGCGCATGCCCCCGTGAGCCCAGCTCACGGTGGTTGTGCCGCAGTGCCCAGCCAGCACTTCCGGTGACGCGCCGCGCGTGCGTCCCCCTTCCCCCTAGACCTGTACCGTTCCGGTTCGGTCACTCAGCGTGGAGGACCATTCATCATGGCAAAGGCGCTTCTCGGGTACGTCGGCGGCCCCGACCCGCGAATGCTCTCCGAGATGCGACGGCTTCAGCAGCGCGTCCAGGACCTTGAAGCGGAGCTCCTTCGGATGCAGGCTGAGAACGACGCTCTCACCGCTGTCGCTGACGAGCACTCGCTGCTCAACAGCATCGATCTGGATCAGCGGGAGCCGGCTCTCACCTGAGTCCCGCCCGGTCCTCGCAGATCGACGCCGTTGCGCACCGAGCCGCCCCGAAAGGGACGCAGCTTGCAAGGGACGCCCTGATGTGGCGTCCCTTCGTCGTGTCCGGCTCCGGATACAGTCGGTTCCCGTCTGAGCGATAGAGGGGACCGGCCGCGTGCACCTGAAGAGTCTGACGCTGCGCGGGTTCAAGTCCTTCGCCTCCAGCACCACCCTGCGCTTCGAGCCCGGCATCACCTGCGTCGTCGGCCCGAACGGCTCCGGCAAGTCGAACGTGGTCGACGCGCTGTCCTGGGTGATGGGCGAGCAGGGGGCCAAGTCGCTGCGCGGCGGCAAGATGGAGGACGTCATCTTCGCCGGGACCAGCGGGCGCGCCCCGCTCGGCCGGGCCGAGGTCAGCCTCACCATCGACAACACCGACGGCGCCCTGCCGATCGACTACTCCGAGGTGACCATCACCCG
Organism: Kitasatospora sp. NPDC001225; assembly: GCF_053597855.1. Classification (NCBI taxonomy): domain Bacteria; kingdom Bacillati; phylum Actinomycetota; class Actinomycetes; order Kitasatosporales; family Streptomycetaceae; genus Kitasatospora; species Kitasatospora sp. NPDC001225. The sequence continues at coordinate 1,387 of NZ_JBSFJC010000090.1, read as the reverse complement.
GACCATGTTCCGCAACGGCGGCAGCGAGTACGCCCTCAACGGTGAGACCTGCCGCCTGCTGGACATCCAGGAGCTGCTCTCCGACTCCGGCATCGGCCGCGAGATGCACGTCATCGTCGGGCAGGGCCAGCTGGACTCCGTGCTGCACGCCGACCCGATGGGCCGGCGCGCCTTCATCGAGGAGGCGGCCGGCGTCCTCAAGCACCGCAAGCGCAAGGAGAAGGCGCTGCGGAAGCTGGACGCGATGCAGGCCAACCTCAACCGGGTCCAGGACCTGGTGGCCGAACTGCGCCGCCAGCTCGGACCGCTCGGCCGGCAGGCCCGGATCGCCCGCCGGGCCGCCGGCATCCAGGCCGACCTGCGCGACGCCCGGCTGCGGCTGCTCGCCGACGACCTGTGCGCGCTCCGCCGGGCCGTCGAGGCCGAGGTCGCGGACGAACTGGCGCTGCGGCTGCGCCGCACCACCGTCGAGCAGGAGCTGGCCGGGGCGGTGCAGCGCGAACGCGTCCTGGAGGCGCAGGTCGAGCGGCTCGGCCCCGGACTGGAGACCGCCCGGCAGACCTGGTACCGGCTCTCCGCGCTCGCCGAGCGCACCCGCGGCACCGTCGGGCTGGCCGAGGCCCGCGCCCGGCACGCCGTCGCCGGGGGCCGGGGCGAGGAGCGGCGCGGGCGCGACCCGGAGGACACGGAACGGGAGGCCGCGCGGGTCCGCGAGGAGGAGGCCGCGCTGACCGAGGCGCTGGAGGAGGCGCGGTACGCGCTGGCCGAGGCGGTCGAGCGCAAGGACGGACTGGAGCGGGAGCTGGCCGCCGAGGAGCGCCGGCTGCGGGACGCCGCCCGGGCCATCGCCGACCGCCGGGAGGGCCTGGCCAGGCTGCAGGGGCAGGCCGCCGCCGCCCGGTCCAGGGCCGCCGCCGCGCAGGCCGAGATCGGCCGGCTCGCCGAGGCCAGGGACGAGGCGCTGCTGCGTGCCGAGGACGCCCGGGGCGAGCTGGACGAACTCCAGCGGCAGGTGGACGGCCTGGCCGGGGAGGACGAGCAGGCCGAGGCCCGGTACCGGCGGGCGCGCGAGCACCTCGCCGCGGTGGAAGGGGAGCTGGCCGCGGCCCGGGAGGCGTCCGCCTCCGCCGAGCGCGAGCGGGCCGGGCTGACCGCACGGCACGAGGCGCTCTCCCTCGGCCTGCGCCGCAAGGACGGCACCGGCGCGCTGCTGGACGCGGGGGAGCGGCTGGGCGGGCTGCTCGGCCCGGCGGCCGCGCTGCTGCGGATCGAGCCGGGGTACGAGGTGCCGCTCGCCGCCGCGCTCGGTGCGGCGGCCGACGCGGTGGCCGTCGACTCGCCGTCCACCGCCGCCGGGGCCCTGCGGCTGCTGCGGGCCGAGGACGCC
>NZ_JBSFJC010000089.1:0-37338 GCF_053597855.1 Kitasatospora sp. NPDC001225 | reverse complement strand
GGTGCGCCGGCCCCCTGCGGCGGGACGCCGCCCAGCCGGGACTGCCCCGGTTGCCCCGGCTGCCCCCCGGGCTGTCGCGGCTGCCGTGGCGCGGCCGCCCCCGGCCCGCGCGGGTTCAGCGAGGACGGCAGCGGCGGCTCGGCCGAGCCGCCTCCACCGCTGCCGCCGTACGGGTTCCCGCCGCCCCCCGGGCGGCCCTCCTGCCACGTGTTCATGCCGACGAGGATGCCCGACCCCGGTCGGGCTGACTCCCCCCGGGGGGCCCACCAGGCCTCTTGTAGCAGTTTTGATGCACGCCCCGAATCGTTCCGCCGAAACATCCGGACACCCGCCGTTCCAGCGGCTGAAACGTTTCTTGACCAGCTCGAACACAGCGTGTTTGCATTCCAGGCATGGATCAGCGTTGGGCACTCACGCGTCGGCGGCACGTCGACCTGCGGCGCGGTGTGGCCTGTTCGCTCTGTCGCGGCTGACACGCGCCCGTCGGGTCCCCGTACTCCCCGCAGGCCCCGCACGTCCGCCGACGTAGCGCCCCGGTGCCCCGCAACGCCCCCCCGCACCGTTCCCGCACCGCCCCCGGTACCGGCCCCCACCGCGGCGCCTTCCCCCGCCGCCGCACTCCGCCGCACCGCGCCGCCCCGCTTCCAGCCAGAGGTGAAACCCATGGCCGTCGTCCTGTCCGTTTCCGGCTCCCCGTCCGCCACCTCCCGCACCACCCGCCTGCTGCGCCACGTCGACGCGCGGCTGGCGGAGCGCGGCCACCACGTCGTCCCCTTCGAGGCCCGCAGCCTGCCCGCGCACGCGCTGCTGTCGGGCGACTTCGACCACCCCGAGATCGTCGCCGTCACCGAGCTGTTCGCCCGCGCCGACGGCGTGGTCGTCGGCACCCCCGTCTACAAGGCCGCCTACTCGGGCCTGCTGAAGGCCCTGCTGGACGTGCTCCCGCAGTACGCCCTGGCCGGCAAGGCCGTCCTGCCGCTCGCCACCGGCGGCTCGCCCGCGCACGTCCTCGCGGTGGACTACGCGCTGCGCCCGGTGCTCAGCTCGATGGGCGCCGGCCACATCACCCAGGGCTGGTTCGTGCTCGACCGCCACATCACCGCCCGGGAGGACGGGACGACCCTGGTGGAGCGCGAGACCGAAACGCTGCTGGCCCCGGTCGTGGACGGCTTCGCCACGGCCCTGGAGCGGCTGGCCGCACCCGCGCTGACGAGCTGACGGACCGTCGCCGCCGGCCCGTACGGGGCGTCCCCGAGACGGGCCGCGGCGACCCCTAGGGGGAGCCGCTCCGTGGCCCGTAGAACCTTGGTTGAGAGGCTTCATTCCGGCGGATGACGAGCGCTCCGCCGCCGACTCCTAACGTGGTTCACACATCCCCACCCGCCAGGAAGCGGCCCGGTTGCGCCGGGTCCGGTGGCCAGGTCCACCGGGAGGGTGGAGACAACTCCCGGTCGAGGACTACCGCCCGCGCCATGTCGCGCGGCGGGCGGGCCCGTGAGGCTGGGGGCCAACGGGTGAGCGCATCTTCCTTAGGAGTGTCCCAGTGACGACGGCAGCAGCAGCCGTGTACGACCCCCAGCTTCCCGGCGGGGCGCCCGCCGTCGCCGCGTCGGCCCGTCAGGTCACCAAGGCGTACGGCTTGGGTGAGACCAGGGTGACCGCGCTCGACGCGGTCGACGTCGACATCCAGCGCGGCCGGTTCACCGCGATCATGGGGCCGTCGGGCTCCGGCAAGTCCACCCTGATGCACTGCCTGGCGGGCCTCGATACGGTCACCTCCGGGCAGATCCGGATCGGCGACACCGAGATCACCGGCCTGAAGGACAAGCAGCTCACCAGGCTCCGGCGCGACAAGATCGGCTTCATCTTCCAGGCCTTCAACCTGCTCCCGACGCTGAACGCGCTGGAGAACATCACGCTCCCGATGGACATCGCCGGGCGCAGGCCCGACCAGGCCTGGCTGGACCAGGTGGTGGAGACGGTCGGCCTGTCCGGCCGGCTCAAGCACCGCCCCGCCCAGCTCTCCGGCGGCCAGCAGCAGCGCGTCGCGGTGGCCCGGGCACTGGCCGCCCGCCCCGAGATCATCTTCGGCGACGAGCCCACCGGGAACCTGGACTCCCGGTCCGGCGCCGAGGTGCTGACCTTCCTGCGCCGCTCGGTGGACGAGCTGGGCCAGACCATCGTGATGGTCACCCACGACCCGGTCGCCGCCGGCTACGCGGACCGCGTGCTCTTCCTCGCCGACGGCGTGATCGTGGACGAGATGTACGCGCCCACCGCCGACTCCGTTCTCGAACGCATGCGCCGTTTCGACGGCAAGCGCACCAGCTGAGCGGCGGGACGACACCATCATGCTGCTCAAGACCTCACTGCGGAGCTTCCTCGCCCACAAGGGCCGGATGGCGCTCTCGCTCATCGCCGTCGTGCTGTCGGTGGCCTTCGTCTCCGGCACCCTGGTGTTCTCCAACACCGCCACCGGCACCTTCGACAAGCTCTTCGCCGCGACCTCCTCCGACGTCTCGGTCCAGCCGCCCAAGCCGGCCGAGGACGAGGAGCAGCAGGCCGCCGTCAAGCCGCCGACCGTCCCGGTCGCGCTGGAGCGGCAGGTCGCCGCGCTGCCCGGGGTGAAGAGCGCCGTCGGCCAGGTCCTGGTCGAGAACGCCGTCATGATCAACCCGGCCACCAACAAGCTGGTCGGCCCGACCACCGGCGCGCCCACCCTGCTCGGCAACTGGACCGACACCCCGGGCAACCCGCTGAAGGTCACCTCCGGCCACACGCCGCGCGGCCCGACCGAGCTGCTGCTGGACGCGGACACCGTGAAGAAGGCCAAGCTCGCCCTCGGTGACACGCTCAGGGTCGAGAACCCCCTCGGCCGGCACGACTTCACCATCGTCGGCATCGGCACCTTCACCACCACCAACCCGGGCGCGGCGCTCGGCTTCCTGGACACCCCGACCGCCCAGCAGGCACTGCTCGGCGGGCCGGCCTTCAGCACCGTCGAGGCGTACGGCGACGGCAGCCGCGGCGACGACCGGCTCAAGGCCGACGCGCTGGCCCAGCTCGGCGGCGGGTACCAGGTGAAGACGGCGGCCGAGCAGAAGGCCGACCGCAGCGAGCAGGTCGGCAAGGGCCTCGGCTTCATGAAGTACGCGATGCTCGGCTTCGCCTTCGTCTCGGCGATCGTCGGCGCCTTCCTGATCGTCAACACCTTCTCGATGCTGGTCGCCCAGCGCACCCGGGAGATCGGCCTGCTGCGCGCCATCGGCGGCAGCCGGCGGCAGGTCAACCGCTCGGTGCTGGTCGAGGCGCTGATCCTGGGCGTGCTCGGCTCGACCCTCGGGGTCGCGGCCGGCCTGGGCGTGGCGGTCGGCCTGATCAAGCTGATGACGGCGATCGGCATGGACCTGGAGGCGGCCGACCTGCAGATCGGGCCGGACGTGTTCGTCGCCGGGTACGCGCTGGGCATCGTGGTCACCCTGGTCGCGGCCTGGTTCCCGGCCCGCCGGGCGAGCCGGATCTCGCCGATGGCCGCGCTGCGCGACCACGGCACCCCGGCGGAGGCCCGGGCCAACCTCGTCCGCACCGGCCTCGGCCTGCTGCTGACGGCGGGCGGCGGCGCGGTGCTGGTGCTCGGCGCGGGGGCGGAGAAGGCGGCCACCGGCGGCCGGTACCTGGGCCTCGGCGTGGTGCTCACCCTGATCGGCTTCGTGGTGCTCGGCCCGCTGCTGGCCTCGGCCGTCGTCCGGGTGCTCGGCGCGCTGCTGCCGGCGCTGTTCGGCCCGTCCGGCAGGCTCGCCCAGCGCAACGCGATGCGCAACCCGCGCCGCACCGGCGCCACCGCCGCCGCGCTGATGATCGGCCTGGCGCTGGTGATCGCCTCCGCGGTGTTCAGCTCCTCGGCCGTCACCTCGACCAGCGCGCAGATCGACAAGTCGGTGGGCGCGGACTACATCGTCTCCGGCGGCCGTACCGCGATCACCCCCGAGATGATGGACGCGGTCCGGAAGACCCCGGGCATCGACCACGTCACCACCCAGCGGTTCTTCGCCGCCAAGGTCCAGCTGCCGGACGGGCAGAAGGCCAAGACCCCGCTGACCGCCGTGCCGCCGTCCTTCTTCGGCACCGACTTCCGGCCGACCGTCGACTCCGGTGCGGTGGACTCGCTCCAGCGCGGCTCGCTGGGCATCGGCGCCGCCTTCGCCAAGGACCACGGCCTGAAGGTCGGCGACCAGGTCACCGTCGACTACGGCCAGGGCCGCACCCAGACGGTGCCGGTCGGCGCGGTCTTCGGCAAGGGCGAGCTGTTCGGCGACGGCTCCTTCGTGGCCATGGAGACCATGGAGAAGGTCGTCCCGGCCGCCGAGCAGCCGCCGGTGTGGACCTTCTTCGCCAAGGCCTCCCAGGGCGCCGACGTCGACCGGACGCTGACCGCGCTGGAGGACGGGCTGAAGGAGTACCCGCAGCTCACCATCAAGGACCGGGCCGGCTACAAGGAGCTCGCCCAGTCCCAGATCAACACCCTGCTCTACCTGATCTACGGGCTGGTCGCCCTCTCGATCACGGTCGCGGTGCTCGGCGTGGTCAACACCCTGGCGCTGTCGGTGGTCGAGCGGACCCGCGAGATCGGCCTGCTGCGGGCGATCGGGCTCTCCCGCCGCCAGCTGCGCCGGATGATCCGGCTGGAGTCCGTGGTGATCGCGGTGTTCGGCGCCGTCCTCGGCACCGGACTGGGCCTCGGCTGGGGCGTCACCGCCCAGCGGGTGCTGCGGGACCAAGGCCTCGGGACGCTCTCCGTCCCGACCGTCACGGTGGCGGTCACGCTGGTCGCCTCGGTGCTGATCGGCCTGTTCGCCGCACTCGTCCCGGCCTTCCGGGCCGGACGCATGAACGTCCTCGCGGCCATCGCGACGGACTGACCCGGCGCCGGGGGGCGCCGGGCCCGGACCACGGGGGAACGGGGGAACGGGGGGACCCACGGGGGACCGGGGGCACGGGGGACAGGGGCCGGGTGCGCACAGCGCCCGGCCCCTGCGCCGTGCCCCGCCCCGCAGGTCCGGGCCGGTCCGGCGGGCGTACCGTCCGTTTCCCGGGTGCTGGGATGATCGTCCGATGCTCCCCTCGGACGCCCCGCCCCTGCCCAGCGCAGCGCCCCTCACCAGCGCGGCCGCCGCCCGCTGGCGCGCCGCCCGGACCGCCTGGCGGCTGGACGGCCGCTGGCTCGCGCTGGTGCCGCTCGCGTTCGTGGTCCTGGCCGGCGCGGTGGAGCCGGACGTGGGCCGGTGCAACGTCCAGAACGTCTGCCGGGACACCTGGGGCTCGGGGCTGGCCGGCTGGTCGGTGCTGGCCGAGATCGTCCTGCTGGCCACCAGGGCCCGGGTCCGGGTGCTCGTCCCGCCGGTCGTCCTGGCGCTGCTCTGGTACCTCCCGGAGGGCCTGGTCACCCCGGTCGCCCGCTGGTCGGCGGTGCTGCTGCACGTGCTGCTCACCGCCGTCCTGCTCGGCGCCGAGTCCGGCCGCCGCCGCGCCCGCCAGCAGCTGGACGAGCTGATGGCCCCGCCCGTCCCCTATCCCTGGAGCGCCGCCGGCGGGCCCTCGCCCGTCCACCGGGACGGCCCGCCCGTGCTGCGCCGCGCCCTCGGCGTCCTGCTGCTGGTGGTCGCCGCGGCCTTCCCGGTGTACGGCCTCTGGGCGCAGGCCCGGGCGGACGGCGCCGCCGAGCGGGCCACCCGGGTGACCGGCACCGCGGACGGGAGCGACCGGGACGGCGCGCTGACCGTCCGCTTCCAGCCGCCCGGCGGCGGCCCCGAGCGCACCGCCGCCCTGGACGTCTGGTGGCAGCGCCGGCCGCAGCCCGGCGAGCCCGTCCCGCTGCTGGTGGACGGCGACTCGGTGCGCGCCCTGGGCGACGACTACGACGTCTCCGGCCAGCTGGCCGCCGGCGGCCTGATCGCCCTGCCCGGCCTGGTGCTGCTCGGCTCGGCCGCCGTCGCGAGCGCCCGCCGGGGCAGGCCCGCCTTCGCCGGAGCCGGCCCCGCGCTCGCCGTCCGGGTGCGCGCCGACGCCCGCGGCGACCTGCTGGTGCTGCCGCTGGACGGCCCGCCGGACGGCCCCGGGCTCTGGCGGCTGGTCGAGCGCGACCGCTACCGCTGGGCCCGGAACGCCGCCCCGGACGGCGCGGCCCCGGCCTGGGTGCCCGAACACCTGGAGACCGAGGACGAGGACGCCGACTACCCCGACCCGGTGCTCGACCACGACGAGGACGAGGAGGAGCACTGGGAGCTGTTCGACCGGGCGACCCCGGCCGAGGCCGCCGAGTGGCTGGCCCGGGCCGGCCGCAGCGTGCCCGCCGTGCTGTACGGCGGCCCGGACGGGCCCGACCACCAGCTCCTGGTCCGCCCCGGCCTGCTGGACGGCGACCCGCACTGGGTGGCGGCCGTGGTCGCCCCCGCCGCCCGGCCCCCGCGCGTCGGCCGGCGCTCCGGGCGCTACCGCGAGCGCGACCTGGCCGTCGCCGCGCTGACCGCCGAGACCGTCGCCGCCGCCCCGGCGGCCGGTCCGGACGCCGAGCCGCTGGCCGCCCGCCGCTGGGAGATGCCGCTGCCGCTGCGCGCGGCCGCCGGACCGGTGGCGGCCCTGGTGGTCGCCGCCGCCGTGGTGCTGCTCGACGACGACGGCTGGTGGGAGGGGCTGCTGCGCCCGCTGTGGATCGGCTCGCTGGCGATCCTGGCCTGCGCCCAGACGCTGTCCTGGCAGCTGGTCGCCGACCGCAACGGCCTGCGGGTGGCCACCGCGCTGCGTACCCGCTGCTACCGGTGGGCGGAGATCTCGGCGGCGGCGGCGCACCGGAACCTGCTCACCATCCGGCTGCACGGCGGGCGGGAGTTCTCCTTCTTCAGCCGCCCGGCGGTCTGGCTGGCCGCCCTCTTCGGCGGCCGGTACGACCCGGGCGCGGTGGCCCGGACCGTCGCCACCGCCGCCCACCGCCCCGACCTGCGCCCGGCACAGGCCCTGCCGGACCGGCTGGGCGGCCCCCAGCACCTGGTGAACCGGCTCGCGCTGACCGGCTACGCGGTGTTCACCGTCGCCCACTACGCACTCTGAACCCACCCCGGACCGCCACCGGATCCACACCGCTTCCGGCCTGCGCGTAAGGGGGAGTACGGTGTTCTTGATCACAGCACCGGCGCGGCACCGCGAGGCGTCCCCGGCAGCCCGGACCGGGACAAGACGAGGACACGTCCGCACCGGTACGGTTGGCCCCGATGAACACCAAGGCTGCTGAGGAGCTGCCGGCTGTTTCCGTGATCATGCCGGTGCTCAACGAGGAACGTCACCTGCGCACGGCGGTCCGGCGCATCCTGGACCAGGAGTACCCCGGGCCGATGGAGGTGGTGATCGCCCTCGGCCCCTCCACCGACCGCACCGCGGAGATCGCGGCCGAGCTGGTGGCCGAGGACCCGCGGGTGCGGACGGTGGCGAACCCCACCGGCCGGACGCCGGCCGGGCTGAACGCCGCGATCCGGGGCTCCCGGCATCCGATAGTCGTGCGCGTGGACGGCCACGGCCTGCTCACTCCCGGCTACATCACCACGGCGGTCCGGCTGCTCGGCGAGATGGACGCGGCCAACGTCGGCGGCATCATGCACGCCGAGGGCGAGACCGAGTGGGAGAACGCGGTCGCCGCCGCGATGACCTCCAAGATCGGCGTCGGGAACGCGGCCTTCCACACCGGCGGCCTGGCCGGCCCGGCGGACACCGTCTACCTCGGGGTGTTCCGGCGCGAGGTGCTGGAGAAGCTCGGCGGCTACAACGAGGAGTTCATCCGCGCCCAGGACTGGGAGCTGAACTACCGGATCCGCCAGGACGGCGGCCTGGTCTGGTTCACCCCGCAGCTCAAGGTGACGTACCGGCCCCGCCCCTCGGTGCGGGCGCTGGCCAAGCAGTACAAGGACTACGGCCGCTGGCGCCGGGTGGTCACCCGCTACCACCGGGGCTCGGTCAACCTGCGCTACCTCGCCCCGCCGGCCGCGCTGGCGGCGGTCCTGCTCGGGCTGGGGCTCGGCGCCGCCGTCCACCCGGCCTTCCTCGCGGTGCCCGGCGCGTACCTGCTGGGCATCCTCGGCGGTGCGGCGGTCGAGGGGCGCGGCCTGTCGTTCAAGGCCAAGGCGCTGCTGCCGGTGGCCTTCGCGACCATGCACCTCAGCTGGGGCTTCGGCTTCCTGACCTCACCGCGCTCGCTGGCCCGGAGAGTGATCGCCAGCGTCGGCCCGGCCGCCAAGGACGTGCTCTCGAAGACCGGCTGATCCGCGGATCCGCCGATTCGTTTCGGCAGCCGCCCCGGCGCCTTCTCGACGCCTCCTCGGCGGCACCGCCCGGAACCCGTCCGGGACCCGTCCGGCACCCTTCCCGGCACCGCTATCGTCGGTGCGCATGGCGACAGTTGAGGGCGGGTCGGGCGCGGCCCGGATCGAGCCGAGCGCGGACGTCGACGGACGGGCCGCGATCGGCGCCGGGACGACGGTCTGGCACCTCGCCCAGGTCCGCGAGGACGCGGTGGTCGGCGCGGACTGCGTGATCGGCCGCGGCGCGTACGTCGGCCCCGGCGTCCGGATCGGGGACCGGGTCAAGGTGCAGAACCACGCGCTGGTGTACGAGCCGGCGGTGGTCGAGGACGGGGTGTTCATCGGCCCGGCCGCCGTCCTCACCAACGACCGGTACCCGCGCGCGGTCACCCCCGACGGGCGCCCCAAGGGCCAACTCGACTGGTGTGCCGAAGGAGTGACGCTCCGTCACGGCTGCTCGATCGGCGGCCGGGCGGTGCTGGTCGCCGGGGTGACGGTCGGCCGCTGGGCCCTGGTCGCGGCCGGCGCCGTGGTGCACCGGGACGTCCCGGACTTCGCCCTGGTCGCCGGTGTCCCGGCCCGCCGGATCGGCTGGGTGGGCCGGGCCGGCGAGCCGCTGCGGCCCGCCGGGGACGGCGGCTGGCAGTGCCCCCGGACCGCCGAGCGCTACCGCGAGCGGGACGGAACCCTCGTACCGCTGTAGCTACTTGGCGCAGACGTCGGTGTCGTCCGCCTGCACCCGCTGGAGGTCCTCGGGCGCCTCGGTGGGCACCGCCGGGGTGGCGGGGGCGGTCAGCACGTCCTTGCCGAGCACCAGCAGCAGCCCGTTCTTCGGGTCGGACTTCTCGGCCGGCCGGACGGCGTCGCCGGGCAGGCCGAGGGCGGCGGCCAGGGCGCCGGCCTCGGCCTCCATGCCGCTCGGGTAGGACACCGTGGTGGTGTCGGCGGGCGGTGCGTCGCTGCCCACCGCGGCCCGGTCGAAGCCCTTCGCCCGGAGCTTCTCCACGGTCGGCCCGGACTGTCCGCGCTTGCCGCTGCCGTTGCGGACCGTCAGCTGGGCGGTCTTGAGGTGGATCGCCGGGAGGGTGGCGGCCGGCGTGGCGGGGGCCGGGGCCGCCGGGGCCACCGAGGCGTCGGCGGCCGGTGCCTCGGGGGCGGGCGGGGCGGCGGTCTCGGTCAGCGAGCGGTCGGCCGCGACCATCGCGAACAGCTGCCCGGCGTCCGGCTGCTTGAGGATCACCCGGTTCTCGTCCTTGGGGTCGTCCAGGACGGGCGCGGTGGTGAAGGTGATGTTCTTGGTGTCGACCCTGCTGATGTCCAGCGCGAGGTCCTTGAGCTTGTCCACGCTGCCGATGCCGGAGTCCACGGTGAGCGCCTTGGTGGCGGCGTCCGCGAGCTTGTAGAGCTTGGTCGGGCTGGTCAGGGTGTCGTCGCTCTTGATCTTGCGGATCATCGAGCTGATGAACTGCTGCTGGAGCGGGATCCGGGTGAGGTCGCCGCCCTGGCCGACCGCGTGCCGGGTGCGGACGAAGGCCAGCGCCTCCTCGCCCTGGACCACGTGCCGGCCCTTGGTCATCTTGAGGTGGGAGCCGGAGTCGTTGATGTCCTTGGCCGCGCAGACCTCGACCCCGCCGACGGCGGTGGACAGGCTCTTCACCGCCTCGAAGTTGACCTGCACGAAGTGGTCGACCCGGATCCCGGTGTTCTTCTCGACGGTCTTCCAGGTGCAGCCCGCGTCGCGCCCGGCCTGGCCGAGGCTGTTGTTGAACTCCTCCCGCGCCGAGCCGGGGATCTTCTTGCCCTGGGTGCTCTGGCACTCCGGGATCGGCAGCATCAGGTCGCGCGGGAGGCTGATCACCGTCGCGTTGGTGCGGTCCTTGGCGATGTGGAACAGCAGGGTGGTGTCGGCGTGCCCGGTGCTGCCCTCGTCGCCGTACTCCCGGCCGAGGCCCTCCCGGCTGTCCGTGCCGATCACCAGGACGTTCAGCGCGTCCCCGGCGGCCGGCGGGCGCTCGGACTCGTCGCCCAGCTGGACCTTGACCGAGGTCAGGTTGTCGTTGAAGTGCCGGTACAGGTAGTACGCCCCGCCGCAGCCCGCGACCATCACCAGGGCGCCCGCCCCGGCCGTCCACTTGAGGGCCCGTCGGCGCCGGCTGCGCCTGGCGAGCGCGGCGGCCCGCCGACGGGTGTCCCGGCGGCCCTCCGGGGCCGGTGCGGCGGGCTCCTCGGCGGTCGGTGCGGCGGCCCCGCGGCGCTGCCGGGGGACGCCGGGGGCCGGGTCCACCCGGTACCGTCCGGTTTCCGGTTGCTCCTCGTGCACGGGGGTTCCCTACCTTCGACCGGTCACGGCTGTGGACCGCCCGTACGGACGGGCCGATCCGGACACAGTAGACGAGCCGAACGCGGGAGTCGTTCCCGGTGTGATCTCCGCCATGTTCCGGCAATGCGGAGGTAAATACCGTACGTGGCCGACCAATTGCGGAAGCGTCCGGATCGGTCGGCGCGGCCGGCCCGGGGCGGCCGGGGTCGGCAGGGGCGTCCGGCTCAGTGCTGGGCGCAGGCGTCCACGTCGGCGGTGCGTCCCTCGAAGGTGGGCGCGGCGCCCGCCGAGGGTGACGCGTTCGCCAGCGCCGCCACCTCGGCCGTCGGCTGGCTCCCGGAGCCCGGCCCCGCCGCCGGCGAGCGGCCCGCCCCCGGGACCGGCCCCGGGGACGGCGCGGACCCGGGCGGCCGGACGGCGACCGGCCGGTCGTCCCGCAGCGCCGCGAACAGCTGGCCGGTCTGCGGCTGCACGAACTCGTCCCGGTCCGAGTCGTAGCGGTACGGGCGGCGCGGCGCGGTCAGGAAGACCACGTCCGCCGAGGGGATGCCGCGCAGGTCCTGGGTGAGGTCGTACAGCGCGCCGAGCGAGGACAGCGCGCCGTCCGCCCGGACCGAGGAGGTCGCGGCGTCCAGCACCGGCCACAGCTTCGCCGGGTTCAGCAGCACGCCCTGCGACTGCACCTTGCGGATCAGCGCGGCCAGGAACTGCTGCTGACGGCCCATGCGCTGGGTGTCGCTGCCGTCGCCCAGGCTCTCCCGGGCCCGGACGTAGCCGAGGGCCTGCTCGCCGTGCAGGGTCCGCCGGCCGGCGGCCAGGTCGAGCTTGGCGTCCTTGTCGTGGATCGGCTGCGGCACGCACACCTCGACCCCGCCGATCGCGTCCACCATCGTCTTGAAGCCGCTGAAGTCGAGGATCACGTAGTGGTCGATCCGGATGCCGCTCAACTGCTCGACGGCCCGGATCGAGCAGGCCGGACCGCCCGTCTCGAAGGCCCAGTTGAACTGCATCAGCGCGGGCCTGCTGCGGGTGCCGTCCGGCTTCTCGCAGGCGGGGACGGTGACCATGACGTCCCGCGGCACGGAGACCGCCGTCGCGTGCCTGCGGTCGGCGGCCAGGTGCAGCAGGATCGTGGTGTCCGAGCGCTGGCTGCCCGGCTCGCCGCCGTACGAGCCGTTCGCGCCGGAGCGGTCGTCACTGCCGATCAGCAGGAGGTTCTCGGCGCCCCGCGCCCCGGCGGTGCGGCTCGGCCGCTCGGCCTCCAGTTTGGCGAGCAGCCGGTCGGTGGCCGAGTCCGCGCGGATGTTGCCGTCCAGCGTGCGGTAGGCGATCCAGAGCAGCACCCCGGTGGCGACCAGCAGGAACGCGACGGCGCCGGCGGTGATCATCAGCCACCGCCGGCGCCTGCGCGGGCGTCCGCTCCCGCCCGGAGGGGTGTCCGTCGGCGGGCCGTCCTGGGCCGCGCCGTTCGTCGGGGGAGTGGCGGTCGGGGGGTGCTCGGTGTCGTCCTCGGCCATGGCAGCGATCCCTACCCGCCGGGCCCGGGCCGGGGGTTAGCCGAGGCGCAGTGTCACCCGTTCGGATTCGGTCCGCTTCTCCCACTGCCCGGCGTCCAGCGTCTGCGAGTTGCGGCAGAGCACCACCGAGGCGCCGGCCGCCAGCGGCGCCAGCAGACCGGCCTCCAGACCGGTCCAGTCGTCGTACGAGAGGGTGGACAGCACGCGGTCGCCGGGCTTCAGGCCGAGCCGTGCCGCCCCCTCCCGGGCCAGCGCCACGGTCTGCTCGCCCGTCAGCTTCAGCGGCAGCCCGTCCACCGCGGTCTCCAGCGCCGGCCCCTCCGGGGCGACGGGGGAGTACGGGGCGAAGCGGTCGCCCTGGCCGGGCACCTCGGCGGCGTAGTCGAGGAAGCCGTCCGGGCGCTGCGGGAAGCGGCCGCCGAGCGGACGCAGGGCGAGCGCGACCCGCTCGCCCTCGCAGGCCTGGGCGGCCTCCAGTCCGTCCGGGCCGCTGACCACCAGGTCGGCGGCGGCCGGGTCGCCGCCCGGCACCGCCGTCACCCCGACCGACCAGCAGGCCAGCAGCCAGACGGCGCTCTGCCAGTGGGCGGGCAGCAGCAGCGCCGCCCGGTCGCCGGGGCCGGCGTTCAGCTCGTCCTGGAGGAGGTTGGCCGTCTTGGCCACCCAGTTGTCGAAGGTCCGGGCGGACAGCTCCACCCGTTCGCCGGTGGCGTCGTCGTAGAAGGTGACCAGAGGGGCCGCGGGATCGACCGAAGGCGTGCCGCCGCGCAGGAATGCGTGCAGCAGCTCGACGGGGGTGCGGGCGTCGGCAGCGAAGGGCGCAGTCATGGTGCGCCCCAGCCTACGGCCTTCGGGTGGGAGGTCGGGAGGGGCGGCCGAACGGGCGCGGAGCGGCGTGGCGGGCGGTCCGGTTTGCGGCGACGATCCGGTTTATGCGCCTCTCACTTCCGGCCGCCCTGCTCGCCGGCTGCACCGCCGCCCTCCTGCTCCAGCCCGCCGCCGGTGCGACCCCCTCGTCCGCCCCGCGCCGCCACGACTTCGCCGGCGGCGGCTCCACCACCACGCTCCCGCTGCCCGCCGGGACCGGCCTCGCCCCGCGCGGCACCGCACCGTTCGAACTCCTCGGCCTCGGCTGGGACGGCCCGGCGGACGCCCTCGCCGGCGCGGTGCTCCGGGTCCGCACCCGGGACGCGGCCACCGGCCGCTGGAGCGGCTGGCACCGGCTGGAGGCCGACGCCGAGGACGGCCCCGACCACACGGCGCACGGCGCCACCGCCCCGCTCTGGACCGGCCGCAGCGACGGCGTCGCCGTCGAGTTCCGGCCCGGGCCCGCCGGAGCGCCGCCCGGACTGCGGCTCGACCTGGTCGACCCGGGACACGGCGCCGCCCCGGCCGCCGTACGGACCCTGCCCGCGGAACCGCCGACCGCGCCGCCCGCCGGGCCGGCCAAGGGGCAGGCCCCGCGCCCGAGGATCGTCACCCGGGCCGGCTGGGGCGCCGACGAGTCGCTGCGCGACCCGGAATTCGAGTACACCGGCCCGGTCCGCGAGGTCTTCGTCCACCACACCGCCACCACCACCGACTACGCCTGCGCCGACGCGCCCCGGGTGGTCCGGGCGATCTACCAGTACCACGTGAAGACCAACGGCTGGCGGGACATCGGCTACAACTTCCTGGTCGACCGCTGCGGCACCGTCTACGAGGGCCGGGCCGGCGGCGTCGACCAGCCCGTCCACGGCGCCCACACCCTCGGCTTCAACACCGACTCCGCCGGCGTCGCCGCCCTCGGCACCTACACCGGCGACCAGCCGTCCCGCCCCCTCCTCGACGGCCTCGCCGCCCTCGCCGCCTGGAAGCTCGGCCTCGCCGCCCGCCCCGCCGACGGCCGCGCCCGCCTCACCTCCTCCTCGGACGCCAGCCGCTACCCCAAGGGCAGCACCGTCGACTTCGACGCCGTCTCCGGCCACCGCGACGCCTTCGACACCGAGTGCCCCGGCAACGCCCTCTACGCCCGCCTCCCCGCCCTGCGCGCCGCGGCGGCCCGCCTGCAGACCCGCTGACCCCGGGGCCCTCCGCCGTCCCGCCGGCGCTGTCCGACCCCCCGCGTATCGTTCATGTCCGGAGGCGACCCGGGAGGCGACGGCGGTGGAAGCGGTACGGCGCTGGCGCCCGGGCTTCCCGCTGGACGTCGCCCGCACCCTGCTCCCGCTGCGCCGCGGCCCCGCCGACCCGGCGTACCGCAGCACCGGCGACGGCGCCGTCTGGCGCGCCTCCCGCACCCCGGGCGGCATCGGCACCCTGCGGGTGCTGCCGCGTCCGGCCGCCGGCGAGGTCGAGGCGAGCGCCTGGGGCCCCGGCGCGGAGTGGCTCCTCGACCGCCTCCCCGCCCTGCTCGGCGCCGAGGACGCCCCGGAGGCGCTGGTCCTGCCGCCCGGCCCGCTGCGGGACGCCCAGCGCCGTACCGCCGGGGTCCGGCTGACCAGGACGGGCCTGGTGCTGGAGTCGCTGGTCCCGGCGATCCTGGAGCAGAAGGTCACCACCGACGAGGCGTACCGCGCCTGGCGCCTCCTGCTGCGGGACTTCGGCACCCCGGCGCCGGGCCCGGCCGAGGGCATGCGGGTGGCGCCGTCGGCCCGCGAGTGGGCACTGGTGCCGAGCTGGGAGTGGCACCGGGCGGGCGTGGACCCGAAGCGCTCGGGCACGGTCGTGCGCGCCGTCCGCCTGGCGCCGCGGCTGGAGGAGGCCTCGGCGATGGGCCACGAGGAGGCCTTCGCCCGCCTCACCGCCGTCCCCGGCATCGGGCCCTGGACGGCCGCCGAGACGCTGCAGCGCAGCAACGGCGACCCGGACGCGGTCTCGGTCGGGGACTTCCACCTGCCCAACCTGGTCGGCTGGGCGCTGGCCGGCCGCCCCCGCAGCGACGACGCCCAGATGCTCGCGCTCCTGGAGCCCTACCGCCCCCAGCGCCACCGGGTCTGCCGCCTCCTGCTGGCCACGGCCGCCCACGCCCCCCGCTACGGCCCCCGGCTGACCCCCAACGACCACCGCCACCGCTGACCCCGGCGGGCTGCCGCTACCGGACGGTGATGAAGGCCTCGGCGTCGCGTTCCGGACGGACCTTCGGCTCCTCCGCCGGGCGGCCGACGGCGACGGCACCCATCGGGTCCCACCCCTGGGGGAGGCCCAGCGCCTCCCGCACGGTGTCGCGGCAGAACATGGTGGACGAGACCCAGGCGGAGCCGTACCCCTCGCCGGTGAGCGCGACCAGCAGGTTCTGCACGGCGGCGCCGGCGGCGACGGTGAACATCTCCCGTTCGGCGGCGGCCCGGCGCGGGTCCGGGTAGTCGTGCGAGCCGTCCGTCACCAGGCAGGGCACCACCAGGTACGGGGCGTCGCGCAGGACGTCGCCGCGGGCGGTGCGCCGGGCGATCTTCGCCTCGTCCCAGCCGTCGAGTTCGCGCAGGTCGCGCTGCCAGGCGGCGAGCATCGCGTCGAGCAGCCGGACCCGGGTGTCCGCCGACTCCAGCAGCACGAACCGCCAGGGCGTGGTGTGGTGCGGGGCGGGCGCGGTGACGGCGGCGGCGACGGCGCGGCGGACGGCGGCCGGGTCGACCGGCTCGGTGGTGAAGGAGCGGACGGTGCGCCGCAGGGTGACGGCCTGCCGCAGCGCCTCGGAGGTGCCGAGCCGGAACATGTCGTCGACGGCGGGCCGGACCAGCGGCCGGGCGCCCTCGCCGTCCTCGGCGGTGACGAGGTGTCCGAGTCCGCGCACGACGGCGACCGGGACGCCACTGGCCTTGCCCTTCACCAGGTCGGCGGCGGCGGCGAGTTCGTCGGCCGTCGCGGTGACGGTCATCTCCAGCCGGTTGCCGTGGCTGTCGGTGCGGCCGCGGTGGTCCTCCAGGACGGAGAGGCCCGCGGCGCCGATCGCCACGTCGGTCAGCCCGTTGCGCCAGGGCCGGCCGAAGGTGTCGGTGACGACGACGGCGAGCCGGCGGCCGGTCAGCCGCTGGAGCCGGGCCCGCAGCGCGCGGGCGGAGGCGTCCGGGTCCTCGGGCAGCAGCAGCACGGTGCCGGGGGCGGTGTTGGAGGCGTCGACCCCGGCGGCGGCCATGACGAGGCCGTTGCGGTTCTCCACGATCCGGACCGGCCCGCGCCGGGCGACCACCCGGACGGTCTCGGCGTCGATCGCGGCCTCGCGGTCGGCGGCGTGCAGCAGCCGGCCCTCGGCCTTGCTGACGATCTTCGAGGTGACCAGCAGGATGTCGCCGTCCTGGTACGTCCCCGCCTTGGCGATGAGCTCGCCGAGGTCCGCCCCGGCCGTGACCTCGGGCAGCCCGTCGACACCGAGGACCTCCAGCGTCACTTGCGCACCTGCTCGGCCAGCGCGAGCGCCGCCCGCGCCATCTCGGCGGTGGCCTCGACGTCGGTCATCAGCAGCGGGACGGCCCGGCAGGCGATCCCGGCGGCCTCGACGGCGGCCACCGAGGCCTCGTCCACGGTGTCCACCAGCCACCCGTCGACGAGCGCCGGCCCGTAGTCGAGCGCGACCGCCTCCGCCGTGGCCTCGACGCCGACGGCGGCGAGCACCTTGTCGGCCATGCCGCGCACCGGCGCCCCGCCGATGATCGGGGAGAGCCCGACCACCGGCGCGGGCGCGGCGGCGACCGCCTCCCGGATGCCGGGGACGGCGAGGATGGTGCCGATCGAGACCACCGGGTTGGACGGCGGGAAGAGGATGACGTCCGCCTCGGCGATCGCCTCCAGCACTCCGGGCGCGGGCTTGGCGGTGTCCGCGCCGACCGGGACGATCGCCTCGGCGTCCACCTCGGCGTGCAGCCGGACCCAGTACTCCTGGAAGTGGACCGCCCGGGTGCCCTGCTCGTCGGTGATCCGCACGTGGGTCTCGACCCGGTCGTCGCTCATCGGCAGCAGCCGCACGCCCGGCTTCCAGCGCACGCACAGCGCCTCGGTGACCTGGCTGAGGCTGTACCCGGCGGTGAGCATCTGGCTGCGCACGAGGTGGGTGGCGAAGTCGCGGTCGCCGAGCCCGAACCACTCGGGGCCGACGCCGTACTCCTTCATCTCGGCCTTGATGGACCAGGTCTCGTCGGTCCGGCCCCAGCCCTGTTCCTCGTGGATGCCGCCGCCGAGGGTGTACATCACGGTGTCGAGGTCGGGGCAGACCTTGAGGCCGTAGAGGTGGATGTCGTCGCCGGTGTTGCCGATGACGGTGATCTCGTCCTGCGGTCCGACCGCCGCGAGGAGTCCGCGCAGGAAGCGCGCCCCGCCGATTCCGCCTGCCAGTGCCACGATGCGCATGGGGTTCATCCTGCCACGGTCCGACTTTCCGTCAGCCGTGATCAGTGCGACCCGGCCTGCGCCTGCCGCCCGCTGTGCTGCTCCTGGTGCTGCTCGGGGACGGCGGTGGCGCCGTACTGGTTCATCTCGGTCAGGCCGGGGGCGTAGAGGTGGATGGAGACGGCGGGTTCGAGCGCGCCGTTGACGACCTCGTGCAGGTAGCCGGAGGAGAACACCCGCTGCCCGCCGG
Source organism: Kitasatospora sp. NPDC001225 (assembly GCF_053597855.1). Classification (NCBI taxonomy): domain Bacteria; kingdom Bacillati; phylum Actinomycetota; class Actinomycetes; order Kitasatosporales; family Streptomycetaceae; genus Kitasatospora; species Kitasatospora sp. NPDC001225. The sequence continues at coordinate 19,605 of NZ_JBSFJC010000089.1, read as the reverse complement.
GCCGCAGGGTGCGGGCGATCGCGCCGCTGGGGTCGCCTCCGGCCGAGGGCTGGGGGAGGGTGAGGGAGCGCTCGATCAGCTCGCCCCGGACGACGCTCATCACGCCGGAGGACTCGCCGTGGTCGTGGAAGCCGCTGGACTGCCCGGGCAGCCAGCTGAGCAGCCAGACCTCGTAGCCGGGGCCGGTCTCCAGCCGGGCGTACCAGCGGGTCAGCGCGTCGTAGCGGACCAGCGGCTCCCAGCGGGAGCGGTCGGCGGCGATCTCGCGCACCAGCCGGGCGTACTCGGCGACGGTGGTGGGGTGGGCGGGCAGGTCGGTGCGCGCCAGGTGCGGGAAGGCGAGCGGGTCGCCGGCGATGGAGACGTCGCTGAGGCCGTCGGCCCACTGGCGGGTCCGGGCGTCGGCGGGGGTGCCGGTGCGGACGGTGGCGGGGCCACGGCGGGAGAGCTTGTTGCGGTCGCGGTTCCGCTTGCGGATGCGGATCATGCGCACGGGAGTCGTCCTCGGAAGGGTCGGCCGGTTCGTCGGGATCGGCCGGATCCGGGATGTCCTGGGACGGGAATCGCGGGCGGCCTCTGTGCTTCCTGGGGGCGGCGCGCGGTGGGACGCGGGCGCCTAGATACAGCAGGAACAGAGGCGACAACAAGAGTTCACGGCACGGCGGAGCGTGGAACCGCTCCGGGGGCTGGCGAACTCTGACATAGGAGCAAGGACACCGCATCCGCAGGGGCGGTGTCAAACCGAAGGATGCGGCATTCGAGTGGGTTAGGTCCGGATCTTTCCCTGATGGGGTGATTCATCACTCTCTATGTTTCGATGGGAAGATCGCCGGGAAGGCAGGCCGATGACCGGCCTGTGACGGTGACCGAGCGTCACCCGGTGAATGGTTGCGGATGGTTCGGCACCGTTCAGGACCTTGAGGTGGAAGGTCCGATGTGTCCGGATATGTACACTATTCGTAACGGCTTGGTGCCAGGGAGTGAATCCCAGCCCCAATACCAGAGCTCGGCTTGACTGGGCCAGAGTGACGCAACTGTAATTTCACTCGTGTCGTCAGCCGCACGAGGCAACGGCAACCACGGGGACGCCAAGTAGGGGCAGAGGAGGCGCGCCACATGAGCGAGCTCTTTGAGCTGTTGATCGGGGACGGCATCGCGGAGGACGAGGAGGAACTCGGCTGGCAGGAGCGCGCGTTGTGCGCCCAGACCGACCCCGAGTCCTTCTTCCCCGAGAAGGGCGGCTCGACCCGCGAGGCCAAGAAGGTCTGCCTCGCCTGCGAGGTCCGTTCCGAGTGCCTGGAGTACGCCCTCGCCAATGACGAGCGTTTCGGCATCTGGGGCGGCCTCTCCGAGCGCGAGCGCCGTCGGCTCAAGAAGAGCGCGGTCTGACCGGGCGGCCCCCGCCCCCCGCTGACCCTTCGACAGCGACGGACAACCGCACAGCTGTACGGGCGCCTCACCGCGGTGGTGGGGCGCTTTCGTGTTCCCGGGGCCCCTTCACCGTCCCCGCACGCACACCCCGGACGAAGCGGCCACCCGGAGCCGTTAGTGTGGTGCGCCATCCGGTTGCCGTTCACCGGCTGTGTCCACCGAGAACTGGGGCCCGCGCACGCGATGACCGTCTACAGCCACCAGAGCGGCTCCACCGCTTCCCGGCCGCCCGCCTATCCGCGCCACCTGGTCACCGCCGTGATCGTCTCGCACGACGGCGCCCGCTGGCTCCCGCGGGCCATGGCCGGCCTGCTCGGTCAGGACCGCCAGGTCCAGCGCGTCCTCGCGGTCGACACCGGATCCACCGACAACTCTCCGCAACTGCTCGCGGACACCCTCGCCGACTGGCTGCCCGAGAGCGGACCGCTGGTCCTCGGCCGCCGGGCCGGCTTCGGCACCGCCGTCCACGAGGCCGTGGCGGGCAGTGCGCCCCTGCGCCCGGAGGACCTCCCGTACCGGCTCGACCCCTCCGGCTACGACCCGGTCACCGGCGGCTGGGACGACTTCGGCGACCCGCTCGCCCAGGAGGACGACCTCGGCCGCGGCGGCCCGCGCGAGACCCGGCCGGTCGAGTGGCTCTGGCTGCTGCACGACGACTGCGAGCCGCAGACCGACGCCCTGCGCCGACTGCTCCAGGTCGCCGACTCCACCCCCAGCGCCGCCGTGGTCGGCCCCAAGCTGCGCAGCTGGTACGACCGCCGCCAGCTCCTCGAGGTCGGCGTCACCATCGCCCGCTCCGGCCGCCGCTGGACCGGCCTCGACCGCCGCGAGCAGGACCAGGGCCAGCACGACCAGGTCCGCCCGGTGCTCGCCGTCTCCAGCGCCGGCATGCTGGTGCGCCGGGACGTCTTCGAGGAGCTCGGCGGCTTCGACCGGGCCCTCCCGCTGATGCGGGACGACACCGACTTCTGCTGGCGGGTCAACGCCGCCGGCCACCGCGTGGTGGTCGCCCCCGACGCCGTGCTGCGGCACGCCGAGGCGGCCGCCCGCGAGCGCCGGGCGATCGACTGCGGCCCCGCCCACCCGCACCGGATGGACAAGGCCGGCGCCGTCTACACCCTGCTCACCAACTGCAAGGGCGCGCTCTTCCCCTACGTCCTGCTGCGGCTGGTGCTCGGCACCCTGCTGCGGGCCGTCACCAACCTGCTCGGCAAGGACCCGCGCCAGGCCTTCGACGAACTCGCCGGCCTCGGCCACGAACTCGTCCGCTTCCCACGGCTGTTGGCCGGGCGCAAACGCCGCGCCAAGTCCCGGTCGGCGGACGCCCTGGACGACCGCACGCTCTTCCCGGCCCCCGGCGCCACCACCCGGCTGGCGGTCGAGGGCGTCGTCGGCTCGCTCGGGATAGGGGGCGGCGACGACACCGGCCGGCACGGCTCGGCCGAGGCCGGCGGCGACGAGGACGCCGAGGACCTGGTCGTCGAGCAGTTCGCCCTGCTCAAGAAGCTCGCCCGGCGCCCGGCGCCGGTGCTGTTCGCGGCCCTGCTGGTGTTCGCCCTGATCGCCTGCCGCGGCCTGCTCGGCAGCGGCGAGCTGTTCGGCGGCGCCCTGCTGCCGGCGGCCGACGGGGCCGGCGGCCTCTGGTCGATGTACGCGGACGCCTGGCACCCGGTCGGCACCGGGTCCACCGCCGCCGCACCGCCGTACCTCGGCGTGCTCGCGGTGCTCTCCTGGATCCTGTTCGACCACGCCGACCTCGCGCTCACCCTGCTCGTGGTGCTCTCCGTCCCGCTCTCCGCGGTCAGCGCCTACCTGGTGTCCCGGCCGCTGCTGGACTCCAAGCTGGTCCGCGCCTGGGCCAGCGCCACCTACGCGCTGCTGCCCGCCGCGACCGGCGCGCTCGCCCAGGGCCGGATCGGCACCGCCGTGCTCGCCGTGCTGCTGCCGCCGCTGGCCCGCGCCGCCGCCATCGCGGCCGGCCTCGGCATCCGCGCCGAGAGCGCCGCCAAGGGCGCCCGCCCGGGCTGGCGCCCGGTCTGGATGACCGTCCTGCTGCTCACCCTGGCCACCGCCTTCGTCCCGATAACGTGGGCGCTCGCGGTGCCGCTCTGCCTGGCGATGCTGGTCGTCGGGGTGCTGCGCGGCAGCGCCTTCGGCTCCGGCGGCGCGGCCCTGCGGCCGCTCGGCCTGCGCGTCCTGGTGATCCTGGCGGTGCCGGTCGCGGTGCTGGCCCCGTGGTCGCTCAAGGTGCTGTCGCACCCGCAGTGGCTGCTGCTGGAGGCCGGGCTGCCCGGTCTGCACGGCACCGGCGCGAGCGCGGCCGGCCTGCTGCTGGTCAACCCGGGCGGCGCCGGGGTGCCGCCGGTCTGGCTCTCGGCGGGTGTCGTACTGGCCGCCCTGGCCGCGCTGCTGCGCGCCGACCGCCGCCGTGCGGTGCTCGTCGCCTGGGGCGCGGCCGGCGCCGGCCTGGTCTTCTCGGTCGTGGTGGCGGGCACCTCCGTCACCCCGGCCTCCGGCGGTCCGGCGGTGCCCGCCTGGACCGGCCCGGCGACCCTGATCGCCGGGCTCGCCCTGCTCGCCGCCGCCGCGATCGGCGCCGACGGCGCCAACGCCCGCGTCGCCGGGATCGCCTTCGGCTGGCGCCAGCCGGTGGCCGCCCTGGTGGTGGCCTCGGCCGTGCTGGCCCCGCTGGGCACCGGCCTGTGGTGGGCGCTGACCGGCGCCGGCGGCCCGCTGCACCGCGGCCAGGCCGACCAGGTCCCCGCGTTCATCGCCGAGGAGGCCGGCACCACCGACCGGGCCCGCACCCTGGTCGTCACCGGGGAGAAGGGCGGCGGCGCGGTCCGCTACACCGTGCTGCGCGGCGCCGGTCTGACGCTCGGCCAGGCCGAGTCCACCGTCGACCCGGCGACCGGCACCCAGGACGGCCTGAACAAGATGGTCGGCAGCCTGCTGGCCGGCTCCGGCGCCGACCAGGCGAGCGCCCTGGCCGGCTACGGCATCGCCTACGTGCTGGTCCAGCAGCCGGTGATCGACGCCTTCAAGGACGTCCTGGACACCACCCCCGGCCTGGTCAAGGCCAACCAGGACGGTGCCGCCGCGCTCTGGCAGGTCAACGGCACCCCCGCGGTCCGCGCGGTGATCACCGCCCCGGGGGCCACCCCGGTGGTCGTCCCGTCCGGGGCCCGCGACCTGTCCGCCACCGTCCCGGCCGGCCCGGACGGCCGGGTGCTGCGGCTCGCCGAGTCCGCCGCCCCGGAGTGGAAGGCCACCGTCAACGGCACCGCGCTGGAGCCCACCACGGTCGACGGCTGGGCGCAGGGCTTCAAGCTCCCGGCCGCCGGTGGCAAGCTGGCCGTCACCCGCGAGGGCGGCGCCGCCCACACCGGCTGGATCTGGGCCCAGGTGCTGATCGGCCTCACCATCCTGGTGCTGGCCCTGCCCGGCCGCCGCAGCCACAAGGACGACGACCTGCCGGAGGAGGCCGTCGCCACCGCCGCGCTGGCCGCCGCCGCCCAGGCACAGGCCCCCGCCCCCGGCAGCCGCCGGGCCCGCCGGATGGCCGAGCGCGGCGAGGGCGCGGAGGGCGCCGAGGGCGGTGCCGAGGAGTCCGGGGTGTACGACCGGCCGGGCGCGATCCCGGCCCAGCCGAGCTCCGAGCCGGTGACCGGCGCCGTCCAGGCGGCCGCCGCCATCCAGGACGCCGAGCAGTACACGGACCCGTACCAGGCGTACCAGCAGGCCGACCCGTACAGCTACGACCAGTACGCGGCCCAGCAGCCGGTCGCCGCGCCGTACGGCGGCCAGGGCTACGACACCCAGGGGTACGACGCCCACGGGTACGGCCGGCAGCAGGGCTACGAGCAGCCGTACCAGCCCGAGCAGCAGCCGTACTACGAGGTCCACGGCTACGACGGCGGGCAGCAGCCCGAGCAGCAGCAGCCCTGGCTGCCCGGCCAGTCGCAGGGCGAGGCCCCGTACGACCCGAACGACCCCAACGGCCCCGGCCGGTACCCGCACCAGCACGGATCGGGGAGCTGACCCGCGATGAAGAAGCCCGCATTCAGGAAGAAGTCCGGCGCCGGCGAGGCCGCCGAGCCGGCCGGGCCCGCCGTCGCGGCGGAGCCGTCCGGCCCGGCCCGGACGTCCCGCCCCGGCCGCGGCCGCGGCCCGCTCGCCGGGCGAGCCGGAGGAGCCGGAGGAGCCGGGCGAGCCGGAGGAGCCGAGGGGGCCGAGGGGGCCGGAGCGGCCGGGTCCGGCGGGGCGGCGAAGACCACCCAGTCCCTGCTCGCCGCGGCCGTGGTGCTCGCGGCGGTGTTCGGGATCGCCCAGGTGCGCCCGCCGGCCGCCCCGGCCAAGGCCGGCACCGGAGCCGCCGCGACCACCGCGCAGGTCGAGCGGACCTCGGTGGTCTGCCCGCAGCCGGTCCAGGGCCTGACCGGCTCGACCACGCTCACCGCCTACACCCCGCCCGGGACGGGCTCCGCCACCGGCGGGGCCGGCTGGCTCTCCGACGCGGCCGCGCCCGCCGTGCCCGCCGCCCAGCCGACCACGGCCCCCGCGGCTCCGGCCGCCGCCACCCCGGCCCCGACCGGCTCGGGCGCCCCGGGCGCCCCGGTCCAGGACAAGAACGCGGCGCCCGCCGACGCCCGGCTGACCGTGCCCAAGCCCGGCACCCCGGCCACCGGCCCGGCCGCCAACGGCGACGCCGCGCCCGGCACCGGGGCCGTCGCCACCGGCGCCCTCGCCCCCGGCTTCACCGTCACCCAGACCACGGTGGTCACCGAGCAGCGCGGCCTCGGCCTGTCCGGTCTCACCTGCACCCCGGCCGCGACCAGCTTCTGGTTCGCCGGGGCCAGCACCGCCGCCGACCGGGTCGACTACCTCAGCCTGGTCAACACCGAGTCCGCCGCCGCGGTGGTGGACATCAAGCTGTACGGCGACAAGGGCCTGATCGACAACGACGCCGCCAACGGGATCACCGTCTCGCCCGGCAGCTCCCAGGCCGTCCTGCTGTCGACCCTCACCAAGGGCGCGGTCGCCGACCTCGCGGTGCACGTGGTGGTGCGCTCCGGGCGGGTCGGCGCCGCGCTGCACGCTGCCGACGGCGGCAAGGGCGCCGACTGGGTCCCCGCCTCGGACGCCCCGGCCCCGGTCCAGGTGATGCCCGGCCTGCCCGCCGACACCGCCTCCGCCCGCCTGGTGGTCTGGGCGCCGCCGGAGGACGACGCCGACCTGAAGATCCAGCTGTCCGGCAAGAACGGCTGGTTCAGCCCGGCCGGCAACGAGTCGATCCACGTCAAGGCGGGCATGGTGGCCGCCGTCGACCTCGGCAAGCTCACCCGGGACGAGGTCGCCGGGCTGCGGCTGTCGCCCAGCGACGACAAGCACCGCACCCCGGTCGTGGCCGGGCTGCGGGTCGACCGGGCGGCGGCCAACGGCAAGACGGACGCGGCCTGGTTGACCGGCAGCGACCCGGTCGGCGCCCGCGCCACCGTCGCCGACAACCGGGCCGGCGCCTCCACGCTCTACCTGACCTCCAGCGGCGAGGCCGCCACCGTCCGGGTCACCGCCTCGGCCGGCAGCGGCGGCGGCACCCCGGCCACCAAGGAGGTCCAGCTGCCGGCCGGCGGCACGGTCGCCCTCCCGGCGCCCGAGCCCGCCGGGCTGAACGGCGTCTTCGCGCTCACGGTGGAGACCGTCTCCGGCGGCCCGGTGGTGGCCGCCCGGATGCTCTCCCTGCCGGCCAAGGACGTGCCGATGTTCACCGTCCAGGCGCTGCGCGACGACCGCAGCACCGTCAAGGTCCCGCAGGCCGGCCAGGACCCGGGCGTCGTCCTGCGCTGAGCGCGCCGAGCGGGGCCCGCGCCGGACACCCGGCGCGGGCCCCGACCCGTCTCAGTCCTCGTCGTAGCGCGGGTCGATGGCGTCCGGCGACAGCCCGAGCAGCTCCGCGACCTGTTCGATCAGGATCTCGTGCACCAGCGCCGCGCGGTCCTCCCGGGTCTTCGCCCGGATCTCCACCGGCCGCCGGTACACCACGATCTGGCTCTTGCGCCCCTGCTGGCCCGGCGACACCCGCCCCAGCGGCACGCCGTCCTCGGCGTCGGCGCCGTCCGGCTCGTGCAGCGGCACCTCCTGGACGGCGAACTCCACCTCGATCAACTGCGGCCAACGCCGTTCGAGGCGCTCCACCGACTCGCGCACGTAGTCGTCGAACAGTTCGGAGCGGGTGAGCGAGATCGGCACCTGGGGCGGCGCCAGCGGGCCGCGCAGGCCCCGCCCGTGCCGGTCGCGGTGCCGGGGGCGGCGCGCCGGGCCTGTCGATGACTGCGGTGCGGAGCTGTCCATATCACTGCCGAGGGTAGTCCTTGGACGGTCGGAAGTGGACCACTCCGACCGGGAATCGCACGGGGCGTCGGATACGCGGACCCGGCGCCCGCGGGGCGACACGGCACCCCCTCCGGGCAGGCGGTCTTCGCTCCCCGGCGGGGAGTGCGGTACCGTCCACCCTCGTGAGCTCTGTACGTCGTTGTTCGCGGACCGCGTGCGGCCGGCCGGCCGTCGCGACGCTGACGTACGTCTACGCGGACTCCACCGCCGTCCTCGGGCCGCTCGCCACCTACGCCGAGCCGCACTGCTACGACCTGTGCGCCGAGCACGCCGAGCGCCTCACCGCCCCGCGCGGCTGGGAGGTCGTCCGGCTCGCCGCCGAGGCCGGGCCGCTGCGCCGCAGCAGCGACGACCTGGAGGCGCTGGCCAACGCCGTGCGCGAGGCCGCCCGCCCGCAGACCCCCCGTCAGGGCCGCGGCTTCGAGGGCGAGTCCACCGAGGGCGGCCGCCGCGGCCACCTCCGGGTGCTGCGCTCGCCCGACAACTGACACCCCTCCCGGTACGGGGCGTCTCCGGTCCTGGCACGGGGCGTTCGTCCGGCCCGGGTACGCTGCCCGTCTACCGTCACCGCGCCCGTCGACCGACGCGCGGTGGCCCCGACGTTTCGTGATCAGTCCTAAAACCAGGGTGGAGCCGCAGTGCGCGACCTCAAGCAGCTCGTGAAGGCGTACGACGTCCGAGGCGTTGTCCCGGACCAGTGGGACGAGAGCCTGTCCCGGGCCTTCGGTGCCGCGTTCGTGCAGGTCACCGGCGCGACCGCGATCGTGGTCGGGCACGACATGCGGCCCTCCTCGCCGTCGCTGAGCCTGGCCTTCGCCGAGGGCGCCGCGGCCTACGGCGCCGACGTGGTGCAGATCGGGCTGTGCTCCACCGACCAGCTGTACTACGCCAGCGGCAAGCTCGACCTGCCCGGCGCGATGTTCACCGCCAGCCACAACCCGGCCCAGTACAACGGCATCAAGCTGTGCCGGGCCGGCGCCGCCCCGGTCGGCCAGGACACCGGCCTGTCCGAGATCCGCGAGCTGGTCGAGTCCTGGACCGCCGAGGACGACACCGTCACCGTCCCGGCCAGGGACGTGAAGCCGGGCGCGCTGTCCGCCCAGGACACCCTGCGCGGCTACGCCGACCACCTGCTGGGCCTGGTCGACCTCACCGCGATCCGCCCGCTCAAGGTCGTGGTGGACGCCGGCAACGGCATGGGCGGCCACACCGTGCCGACCGTCTTCGACGGCCTGCCGATCGAGCTCGTCCCGATGTACTTCGAGCTGGACGGCACCTTCCCGAACCACGAGGCCAACCCGCTCGACCCGAAGAACCTGGTCGACCTCCAGGCCAAGGTCCGCGAGGTCGGCGCCGACGTGGGCCTGGCCTTCGACGGCGACGCCGACCGCTGCTTCGTCGTGGACGAGCGCGGCGAGCCGGTCTCCCCGTCGGCGATCACCGCCCTGGTCGCCGTCCGCGAGATCGCCCGCGCCCGGGCCGCCGGCGAGGCCGAGCCGACCGTCATCCACAACCTGATCACCTCCTGGACCGTCCCCGAGGTGGTCCGCGAGCTCGGCGCCAAGCCGGTGCGCACCCGGGTCGGCCACTCCTTCATCAAGCAGGAGATGGCCGAGACCGACGCCGTCTTCGGCGGCGAGCACTCCGCGCACTACTACTTCCGCGACTTCTGGCGCGCCGACACCGGCATGCTGGCCGCGCTGCACGTGCTGGCCGCGCTCGGCGGGCAGCCGTCCGCGCTGTCCGGGCTCACCGCCGAGTACGACCGCTACGCCGCCTCCGGCGAGATCAACAGCACCGTGGCCGACCAGGCCGCCAGCACCGCCGCCGTCCGCGCCGCCTACGCGGGCGGGGAGGGCACCACGGTGGACGAGCTGGACGGCCTGACGGTGGCCGGCCCGGACTGGTGGTTCAACCTGCGCGCCTCCAACACCGAGCCGCTGCTGCGCCTGAACGTCGAGGCCAAGGACCCGGCGAAGATGGCCGAGCTGCGCGACGGCGTGCTCGCCGTCGTCCGCGGCTGAGCCCCTCGCCCGACGCCTCGCCCGACGCCGCGCCCGAGCCCCCGACCGGGCTCGCGCCCGCGCGGAGCGCCTGAGCACGGGCCCCGGTGCCCCGGCCGGTAGGGTTTCCTATCGGCCGGGGCACCTCCGTGCCACCCCCGAACCTTGGAGAGCCCCATGAAGCTCGAATCCTTCCTGCTGGAGATCCTGGTCTGCCCGCAGTGCCGGGCCGCGCTCGTCGAGGGCGGCACCGAGGAGCAGCCCGAGCTGGTCTGCACCGGCGCGGACTGCGGCCTCGCGTACCCGGTCCGCGAGGGCATTCCGGTCCTCCTGGTGGACGAGGCCCGCCGCCCGGCCTGATCCTGGGGGCGACGCCCGGGACGAAGCCCGGGCGGAAGCCCCGGGACGAAGCCGCCCCGACCGCCCCGACCGCCCGTCCAGGACCGCAGCCGGAGGTTCGCCGCATGCTCGACGACACCCTGCTCGACGACCCGGCCGCCCTCCAGCGCGCCGACCACGACCGCGCCCTGCTGGCCCTGGCCGGCGCCGGTGCGCGGGTCCGCACCGCACTGCGGCAGGCCGAGGCGGCCGGCCTCGACCGGCTGCGGCCGGACGGTCGCCCGCGTGCCGTCCTGGTCGCCGGGCACGGCAGCGCGCTGACCGCCGCCGAGATGCTCTCGGCGCTGGCCGGTACGAGCTCCCTGGTCACCCCGCTGCCGCCGACCGAGGCCGCCGCCCCGCGCGCCGACCGGGCCGGCGCCCCGCCCGCCTTCACCGCCGGGCTCGGCTGGCAGCTGCCCGGCTGGGCCGGCCCGCTGGACCTGCTGGTGATCAGCTCCGCCGACGGCGGCGAGCAGGGCCTGGTCGCCCTCGCCGAGCAGGCGTACGCGCGCGGCTGCGCGATCGTGGTGACCGCCCCGGCCGGCAGCGCGCTGGCCGAGGCCGCGCTGCAGGTGCGCGCGCTGCCGCTGCCGTTCGTGGCCTCGGTGCTGCCCGAGGACCTCGCGCCCGTGACGGCCGTCGAGCCGGACCTGCCGGCCGAGGACCCGGCGGCGCTCTGGTCCCACCTCGCCCCGCTGCTGGCGCTCGCCCAGAAGATCGGCCTCACCCAGCTCCCGTACGACGCGCTGCCGGCCCTCGCCGACCTGCTGGACGCCGCCGCGGTGCGCTGCCGCCCGGACGCCGCCGCGTACACCAACCCGGCGAAGGGCCTGGCCGCCCGGCTGGCCGGGACGGTCCCGCTGCTGTGGGCCGAGGGCCCGATCGCCGGGGCGGCCGCCACCCGGTTCGCCGCCCAGCTGGCCGACCGAGCCGGGCGTCCGGCGCTGGCCGGGCCGCTGCCGCAGGTGCTCACCGCCCACCGCGGCATGTTCACCGGGCAGTTGGGCGCGGGCGCCGATCCGGACGACTTCTTCCGCGACCGGGTCGAGGAGCCGGACCCGCTGCACCTCCAGGTCCTGCTGCTGCGGCACGCCCCCGGCGCGGCCGGCCCGGCGGCGCCGGACGAGCAGGACGGCCCGGCCGAGGTGCCGGAGGAGGACGCCGGGCCGCGCAGCTTCGGCGTCTCCCGGGCGCACCGGCTGGCCGCCGCGCACGACGTCCGGCTGACCGAGTACGCGAGCACCCGGCCGGACGCGCTGCACGCGCTGGCCGACCTGGTCGCGCTGACCGACTTCGCCGCCGTCTACCTGGGGCTCGCCGCCGCGCAGTCCTGAGACGGTCGGCCGATCGGGCCCCCGGGGCCGGTACGGTAAGCGCTCGACGACGCCGACCGACCCGTGAGGACCTGGAAGCATGAGCACCGAAGGCGGTACCAAGGCACTGATCGCGGCGCTGTCCGCGAACCTGGCGATCGCCGTGGCCAAGTTCACCGCCTTCGGCTTCACCGGCTCCTCCTCGATGCTGGCCGAGGGCGTGCACTCGGTGGCGGACTCCGGCAACCAGGTGCTGCTGCTGATCGGCGGCAAGCGGGCGCGCCGGGCGGCCGACGAGGAGCACCCCTTCGGGTACGGCCGCGAGCGCTACGTGTACGGCTTCCTGGTGGCCATCGTGCTGTTCAGCGTCGGCGGCCTGTTCGCGGTCTACGAGGGCTGGCACAAGATCAGCCACCCGGAGGCGCTGGACTCCTGGGGCTGGGCGGTCGGCGTGCTGGTCTTCGCCATCGGCATGGAGGGCTGGTCCTTCCTGACCGCGATGCGGGAGTCGGAGAAGGCCAAGGGCAAGCAGAGCTGGACCCAGTTCATCCGCACCGCCAAGGCGCCGGAGCTGCCGGTGGTGCTGCTGGAGGACACCGGCGCGCTGATCGGCCTGGTGCTCGCGCTGTTCGGCGTCGGGCTCACCGTGATCACCGGCGACGGCGTCTGGGACGGCATCGGCACCCTGTGCATCGGCCTCCTGCTGGTGGTGATCGCCGTGGTGCTCGCCCTGGAGACCAAGTCGCTGCTGCTCGGCGAGTCGGCCGACAAGGACTCGGTGCGCCGGATCCGGGAGGCGCTGGTGGACGGCGAGGCGGTCACCCGGGTGATCCACATGCGCACCCTGCACCTCGGCCCGGAGGAGCTGCTGGTCGCGGCCAAGATCGCCGTCAACGCGGAGGACAGCGCCGCCCGGGTCGCGGAGGCGATCGACGCCGCCGAGTCGCGGGTCCGCGCGGTCGTCCCGATCGCCCGGGCGATCTACCTGGAGCCCGACGTGTACAGCGCCGAGAAGGCCGCGGCGGGCGACGACCCGGCCGCCACGCCCGGCGGCCCCGGCCCGGGCGGCGCGCACTGACCCCTCCCGCGCCCCCGTCCCGCTGACCGACCTGTCCCGTACACCGGCCCGTCCTGGGGCCCGGCTTGAGAGCGGGTCGGACCGGGGGCCGAAATCGGTCATCGGCGGACGGCCGGCGGGGCCATCGGTGTAGATTCGTCACCAGAGCCAGAACGTCGCTGCTGATGGCGGTCGATCGGCGGTCCGCACCCCGCGGGGCGCGCGCCGGTCGAGGGAGAGAGGTCCTCCGACGGTTTGTGCTGCGCAACGGGAAGCCGGTCCACCACCACGGACCCGGCGGTCCCGGCGTGGCCGTGCACCCGTACGGCCTGACGCACGCGACGCACGCCCGGACCTATGGCCCCACCCCCATCAGCGAGGAGCAGACGCATGTCGACCGACATCACCGGTGACTTCAAGGTCGCCGACCTTTCCCTGGCGCCGTTCGGCCGCAAGGAGATCCAGCTGGCCGAGCACGAGATGCCCGGTCTGATGGCGATCCGCGCCGAGTACGCCGAGGCGCAGCCGCTGGCCGGCGCCCGCATCACCGGCTCGCTGCACATGACCATCCAGACCGCCGTGCTGATCGAGACCCTGACGGCGCTCGGTGCCGAGGTCCGCTGGTGCTCCTGCAACATCTTCTCCACCCAGGACCACGCGGCCGCCGCCATCGCCGTCGGCCCGGAGGGCACCCCGGAGAACCCGCAGGGCGTGCCGGTCTTCGCCTGGAAGGGCGAGACCCTGGAGGAGTACTGGTGGTGCACCGAGCAGGCCCTGACCTGGCCTGACGGCAAGACCCCGAACATGATCCTGGACGACGGCGGCGACGCCACCCTGCTGATCCACAAGGGCGTCGAGTTCGAGAAGGCCGGCGTCGCGCCGGACCCGTCCACCGCGGACAACGACGAGTTCCGGATCATCCTGGAGCTGCTCAACCGCACCCTCAAGGACACCCCGAACAAGTGGACCGAGGTCGCCTCCACGATCAAGGGCGTGACCGAGGAGACCACCACCGGTGTCCACCGCCTGTACGAGATGCACCGTGACGGCCAGCTGCTGTTCCCGGCCATCAACGTCAACGACTCGGTCACCAAGTCGAAGTTCGACAACAAGTACGGCTGCCGCCACTCGCTGATCGACGGCATCAACCGCGCCACCGACGTCCTGATCGGCGGCAAGGTCGCGGTCGTCTGCGGCTACGGCGACGTCGGCAAGGGCTGCGCCGAGTCGCTGCGCGGCCAGGGCGCCCGCGTGATCGTCACCGAGATCGACCCGATCTGCGCGCTGCAGGCGGCGATGGACGGCTACCAGGTCACCACCCTGGAGGAGGTCGTGGAGATCGCCGACATCTTCATCACCACGACCGGCAACAAGGACATCATCATGGCCTCGCACATGGCCCGGATGAAGCACCAGGCCATCGTCGGCAACATCGGCCACTTCGACAACGAGATCGACATGGCCGGCCTGGCCAAGCTCGACGGCGTCGTGAAGACCGAGGTCAAGCCGCAGGTCCACGAGTGGCGCAAGGCCGACGGCCGCACCATCATCGTCCTCTCCGAGGGCCGCCTGCTGAACCTGGGCAACGCGACCGGCCACCCGTCCTTCGTGATGTCCAACTCCTTCGCCAACCAGACGATCGCCCAGATCGAGCTGTTCACGAAGACCGAGCAGTACCCGATCGGCGTCTACGTGCTGCCGAAGCACCTGGACGAGAAGGTCGCCCGCCTGCACCTCGACGCGCTGGGCGTGAAGCTGACCACCCTGAGCCAGGAGCAGGCCGACTACATCGGCGTCCCGGTCGAGGGCCCGTTCAAGTCGGAGCAGTACCGCTACTGACCGATCAGCGGATCCGACGGCCGGCGCCCTCCCCTCCGGGGGCGCCGGCCGTCGGCGTTCCGCCGGGGCGGTTCAGCGGGTCCAGGAGGCCTCGTCCGCGCCGAGCACCTCGAACCGCTCGAGCAGACCCGCCAGTCCGCCGGCCCCCTGGACGGACGGGAGCCCCGCCGCGGTGCCGTTGGCGCAGAGCTGGACGCCCTTCTCGACCCGGCACACCGGGGTGCCGCCGTTCGGCCGGCCGTCCGCGAACTTCCCGAAGCCGTCCGGCTGGACCGTGACGCTCAGCCACTTGTCGCCGACGGTGTACGACAGGATGGCGCTCCACGGGGGCTCGGAGTCCCTGGTGGGCCGGTGGACCTCGGCGTTCCGCAGCCCGAGGTCGGCGGGCAGGCCGGTCGGGCGCACCGGGAAGGGGACGTCCCAACTGCCGAACTCGGCGCCGGCCGCGACCCGGAGCAGGTCGTCCTGGACCTTCGCGTCCAACCACAGGGTGGCGGTCAGCTGGGCCCAGCGGCCGGAGGCGGTCAGCCAGCGCAGCCCGCCCAGGGACCCCGACGCGTCGGTGAGCAGCCACTGGGCCTCCCGGCCGGCGACCGGGGGCGCGGGGGCGGTGTGCTGTCCGGGGGCGGGGGACTCGCCGGGGCCGCGCAGCAGCTCCAGCTTCAGGGCGGGGGTCGCGTTGAGGACGGCGGTGGTGGTGGCCGCGGTGGTGACGGAACGGCTGTCGCTGTTCGCGTAGCCGACGGCCGGCCGGGCCAGCCACGACGGCAGCCAGCCGAAGCGGGCCTCGGCGCTCAGCGGACCGGTCCGCGCCGCCGGGGTCGGCGCGGCCGTCGGGGACGGCGCGAGCGAGACCGGGGCGGTGGGCGCGGGGACGGCCGGCGCGGGCGGCGCCCCGGCCGGGCGCAGCAGCAGGACGCCGGCCAGGACGGCGGCGGTCGACCCGGCCACCACACCGACCAGGGCCTGCCGGCGGCGGCGCAGCCGGACCCGGCCGCGGGCGATCACCGCCGAGGTGTCGAGTGCGGCGGGCGGCGCCGGGGCCTCGGCGAGGGCACTCAGCCGGGCGGTCAGATCACGCTGCTCGTGCGACCTCATGACGTCCTCTCGGCGGTGGTGGGACGGGGGGAGAGCGTCGTCCGGAGGGTGGCGAGAGCCCGCGAGGTCTGGCTCTTCACGTTGCCCGAGGAGCAGCTCATCGCATCGGCGGTCTGATCGACCGTGAGGTCGCAGTAGTACCGGAGCACCACGGTGGCCCGCTGCTTGGGCGGCAGCGCGGCCAGCGCCTTGCGCAGGTCGAGCCGGGCGTCGAGGTCGGCGGCCACCGACGCCACGTCCACCGGCGCCGCGGTCCGTGACGTCCGCCGCCACCAGGACGAGCGCTGCTCGGCGAGGAAGGTGTTGACCAGCACCCTGCGGGCGTAGCCGTCCAGGTTCTCCACCCGGCCGGCCCGCGACCAGTTCACGTACAGCTTGGTCGCGCACTCCTGCACCAGGTCGTCGGCCCGGTGCCAGTCCCCGCACAGCAGATAGGCGACCTTGCGCAGCCAGCCGCTCCTGGAGGCCACGTACTCCGTGAACTCCACGTCGCGCGTCTGCTTCGCCATCCGCACCCCCTCTCGTCGTGGTGGCGGCGCACCGGCGCGCCGTCCGCCCCTCTAATGCGGGCACCGGCCGGAACGTTGCACGCGAACCGCGGACGTAGGCTTTCCGGCATGCCCAACGGCCGGTACTCGCTCCACGACCCGCACGACCACGTCCCGCTCGGGGAGGAGCGCTTCAGTTGCGCGCCCGGGGCGGCCGGGTGGCGGTACGTCTCCAAGACCTACGCGCCGGACGGCCGGGTGCTCGGCAGCACCGACCTGACGCTGGACTCGCGCGCCCGGCCGCTGCGGCTGGAGCTGCGGGCCGGCGGCTGGCAGGTGCGCGGCGGGGCGGTGGACGGGGTGGCCTGGGTCCGGACCGACGCGGCCGACCCCGGCGGCGAGCACGCGGCGGAGGGCCACGACCGGGCGCACGCCTTCACCGGCCGCTCGCCGGGCTTCCTGGTCGCCACCGCCCGGCTGCTGCGGCTGCGGGAGGGGGCGAGCGCGCGGGTGCGGCTGGTGGCCTTCACCGAGCCGGTGCTGGCGCCGCGCACCCTCGACCAGGGGTGGCTGCTGGAGGGCGTCGACACCCACGAGACGGATTCGGGGCCACTGCTGGTCGAGCGGTACCAGGTGGCGGACCTGGAGACGGGCGAGCAGCAGGTCGTGCACCTGGCGGGCGACGTGGTGCTGGCGGCGGAGGGGATCGAGCTGGAGGAGCTGGAGTCGCCGCCGAACGCCTGGCGGGTGGGGGCGGAGGAGGAGTAGCGGGCCTTCGCGGCCGGGGCTGGTGCGGCAGGGCTGCTGCGGCCGGGGCGGTTCGCCTCAGGCGGGCGGGGCGAAGCCGCTGCCGGCGGCGGGCTTGTCGAAGGACGGGGCCGTCGGGGCGGTCGGTGCGGCTGCCGGGGCCGCGGCGGGGGCCGGGGGAGCCGTGGGCGCGGGCTGCTGGGCCGGCAGGCCGAGGACCCGGACGGGCCGTCCGTCGGCCGGGCCGGTCGGAGCCGGCGCGGGGAGCGGACCGGAGGCCGGGCGGGGAGCGGGCACCTGGGCGGGCACCTGGGCGGGTACCGGTCGGCCGGGTATCGGCCCGGCCGCCCACAGCTGCTGCTGGGCCCGGGTCCACTCCCGCCGCTGGCGCTCGGTGAGCACCGCGCCCAGGTACGCCGCCGGGTGCAGCCCCGGCGCGATCGGGTGGCCGATCAGGGCGGACAGGTCCTCGGCCAGCCGGGTGGACATCCGGTGCATCACCGCCGGGTCCAACTGGCTCGTCCGGCCGAGCAGTTGGCGGACGGCCAGCCAGAGCGGCTCCGGTACCGCGGACAGGTCCATCGCGACCAGCTCGTGGCCCATCGACTGCAGCAGGTGCGGGTGCACCGGCGGCAGCGGGGTGGCGGAGCCGCCCGCACCCGGGGTGCGCTCGCGGACGACCACCGTCCCGGCGAAGATGTCGCCGAGCCGCTTGCCGTCCGAGTGCACCGCCGAGGTGATCACGGCCGGGGCGCCGGTCAGCACGATCATCTCGAAGAAGCCGACCAGCCCGCGCACCAGCGAGTGCCGGAAGCGCACCGGCCCGCCGTCGGTGCGCACCACCCGCAGGCCGAGCGCGGCCTTGCCGAGCGAGCGGCCGCGGGTGAGGGTCTCGACCATCACGGGCACGGCGACCAGGAAGAACACCATCAGGCCGATCATCGTGGCGGCCAGGGCCGCGCCGTCGAGCCCGATCAGCGCGAGGCTCAGCAGCAGCGTGAACACCAGCAGGGCGGCGAACTCCACCAGCAGGTCGATCACGATCGCCAGGGCCCTGCTCGGAAGCTTCGCCGTCTGCAGGCCGAGGACGACCGCCTCACCCGTCACCAGGTCGCTCAAGACACCTGTCCGTTCACGTTCTTGGAGCCGGTACGGCTCGCCCATGGGGATCCGGCGCCTGGGAGGGCGGCGGTGCCGGGGGAGGGAACCACCCCGGACCGGCTCCCCGTGACGCGCTCTCCGCAGTCTGATCCGCAGCCGCAAACATACGGGGCCCGGTGGGCGCACGGGAAGTGAGATCCCGACGGCCGGGGCGGCGGCCGCTGCTGGCATGCTGGGCCGCGCGTGTCCGCCCGGACCCGCCAGCCCGGACCCGCCCGCCCGCGGACCCGCCCGCGCACGCACGTCCGCGCCCGCCGCCGATCTATGGAGCCGCCGAAATGGACCTGGACGTCTTCGTCGCCACCCACCAGGGGGAGTGGGCCCGACTGGACGCCCTCGCCCGCCGGCGCCGGCTCGGCGGGGAGGAGGCCGACGAGCTGGTCACGCTCTACCAGCGCGCCACCGGACACCTCGCCAAGGTCCAGGCCGCCGCGCCGGACCCGGCCCTGGTGAGCCGGCTGACCGGCCTGGTCTCCCGCGCCCGCAGCGCGGTGACCGGCGCCCGGACCAACGGCTGGCAGGACGTCGCCCGCTACTACACGGTGAGGTTCCCGGCCGCGCTCTACCGCTCGCGCCGCTGGTGGGTGCCGGTGGCGGTGGTCTCGATGGTCGCCACCGCACTGCTCGCCTGGTGGATGGCCACCCACCCCGAGGTCCGCAACAGCCTGGTCGCGCCCGAACACCTCCAGGAGCTGACCCGCCCCGGCGGCCAGTACGAGACGTACTACTCGGACCGGCCGGCCAGCTCCTTCGCGGCACAGGTCTGGACGAACAACGCCTGGATCGCCGTGCAGTGCCTGCTGTTCGGGATCGCGTTGGGCATTCCGGTGCTCTACGTGATGTGGACCAACGTGCTCAACCTCGGCATCGGCGTCGGGCTGATGGCCTCCGCCGGTCGCCTCGACGTCTTCCTCGGCCTGCTCATCCCGCACGGCCTGCTGGAGCTGACCGCGGTCTTCGTGGCCGGCGGCCTCGGGCTGCGCCTCGGCTGGACCGTCATCGACCCCGGCCCGCGCACCCGCTCGGTGGCCCTGGCGGAACAGGGCCGCGCGATCATCGGCATGTCGATCGGCCTGGCGACGGTCCTGGCGGTCTCCGGCGTCCTCGAAGCCTTCGTGACCCCGTCCGGCCTGCCGACCTGGGCCCGCATCTCCATCGGTGTGCTGGCCGAGGCGGCCTTCCTCCTCTATGCCCTGGTGCTGGGCCGGCGGGCCGCCGGGGACGGGGAGTTCGGCGATCTGGACGCGGCCGACCGGGCGGACCTCCAGCCCGTCGCGGCCTGAGCCGATGTGATCGACAGGTCTCTGACCTGCTAGTCTCCTACTCGTCCGGCCAAAACCATTGACGTGGTGAGGGTGGGCTAGTAGGTTTGAACGGTTGGGACTGACTGGACAACGGTCGGTCCCGGGCGTTAGTGTCTACGACACCGCCGAATCGAGGCGAGCGTGTTCCACGGAATACGCGTCCTCTGACGAAGCAAAATCCCACGGACGGATCACTCCGAAAGCCTTGATAGGCTTCGGAACGAAGTTCGCAGGAAATCCCCCCAGTGGGAATCGGATGAATGAAGCGCCGGTAAACGGAGCGGAAAACGTCTGGTAAGCTGGAAACACGAAAGAACGAAGCCCGGAGGGTCCGCTGGAAGGCGGTCCGAAGGAAGCGTCCGTTCCTTGAGAACTCAACAGCGTGCCAAA